>JBOGRL010000068.1:0-2965 GCA_050749505.1 Nitrososphaerales archaeon | reverse complement strand
GGGCCAACAAGGAGACTGCAACCTATGAAGATCCGATAAGATTCGTGTTTGATCATTTGCTGAAGCAAGATTAGCCTCGAGGTTACCAACATGGAGAGGAGAACTCAAGCCATTGTCTTCCTTTGTACCTGACCTGTTTTTTGCTATCATTTCTTTGCTATCGTTTCTAGCTTCTCTTTTCTTACTCGGCTATCTTGTAATTACCGAGTGGAGGGCGCCAAAGTTTATCGATTCGATTAAAAGGAAAAATGAGAAGATTCATGAGAACAAAGAAAATCCTTCTCCCCTAGTGTCAGTAATCATTCCTTCGCGCAACGAAGAAAGGATGATCGCAGAATGCCTTGATTCTCTATTGAATCAGAGCCATTCAAATCTGGAAATTTTGGTCGTCGATGATTCCTCAACAGATAAAACATTTGAGATTGTAAGTTCCATAGCAAAAGACTTCCAAGGCATCCGCTTGATTTCCGCCGGTCCAAAGCAGGAGGGATGGGTCGGAAAGAGCTGGCCGTGCTGGCGAGGTTACGAGGAATCCAAAGGAGAATTCATTCTGTTTGTAGATGCTGATTCAACACTCAAGCGCAAAACAATCGAGATTGCTCTTCGCTATTTCAGTGAAAATCGCCTCGATGTGTTTTCACTTTCTCCTCGAGTCAAAATGCGTGGCGTCTGGGCAAAGTCCGTCCTTCCAATTATCTCTGGAGCGATCAATCTACTCTATCCAATGCAAAAGGTAAATGACCGGAAAAGTGAGCGCGCGTACGTGTTCGGAACGTTTATTCTTATAAGGAAAAGCGTGTATGAAGCAACCGGTGGGCATAAACAGGTCAAAGGCGAGCTCGTCGAGGATGCAGAGCTAGCGAGAATCGCAAAGAAGGCTGGATACAACCTGCGCGTTGAACGTGGCCCTGAGATACTTTCAACCGTTTGGGAAGATGACCTTGGAAGCATTTACAGCGGTCTCGAAAGAGTCATTTCGAACTCCATCAAGATTTGGGGGCTCGTGTCTATGTTGAACTCGGTTCTTCTATTTCTCGTGATTCTGTACCCTATTATCTTTGTCTTGGCATATCTTACGCTGACCGAGGCATCATTGATTCTGACAATCGGATTCATAGCAAGTATTTGTAATATCATCACTTTTCTCGCGTTGATTTGTCACGAGTTGAACACTATCAGCGGAAAGGTCGGGTTGTCAGTCCTGTTCTATCCGCTCGGCTGCGCCCTATTTATTTCAGCCGTGGTTAGTGCTTCAATCAAAGTCTCCACGGGTAGGGATATCAAATGGAAAGGACAAGGCTTCAAACAGTCGACCGGCCGATAGATCTATGCATTAGGACAAAAGTAAGAGAGCGGCCCTATTAGCGAATAGCGAGAAGGGAAAGGCGCATGAAAGCGTGACGCGGAAGGAATGGAAGAAGAACACACCTACATTGGAAATTTCATTTGCTCTAAATTCCGACCCTCGTGCCTGAGCAGACCATTGGAACAGGACCCGGTCGACAAGTCTCAGGTTACAACCTAGATTCCTAGTGTTCTCTGCCCTTCTTTGTTATCCTATTTCTCTCTTCCTCAGAAATACTTCCAAAGCCACTGTTATCTCAGCTGCCACCGCTGCTTGTTTCGCTGCGCGTTGTAATCGGCGCAAGGCATAAGTTCCATCCAAGACCATTATTCAGAATGCCATGAGCAAAGAATTCAAACGAAACCTCAACACTGAAGCAGAATTAACAAAAGACGAGAAGGAGTTGATACTCAAAGCGCTTGCGTATTATCAGGTTCGTTTGTTTGATGAATTGAGCAAGAATGCTAGTTTTGATGCCACAATGGACTCAGAATACAGGAAAATTACAATTACAATAAAGAAGATTCACAAGACAATAGAAGAAACCTCTCCAAAATTTTCCTAAATGTAGAAAACAAGAGTTCTCCGCTCTGTTGATCCAAAGATAGCGGATTAAGGTTGCACTGTCAAATAATAATCGCTAACAGTCCCGCCTGTTCTCCAAGAAATCGTTAGCTCGCCTCTGAACGTCAACTTGTCTAGAGTTTCCCGATAATTTTCAAGATGCGCAAGTCGGCGGTCACTCGTCGCTCTTTCGATGTCCCGTATTTTCTTGAAGCGTCATTTCCTTTATCTGCTAATATACAAACTCA
Organism: Nitrososphaerales archaeon; assembly: GCA_050749505.1. GTDB lineage: Archaea > Thermoproteota > Nitrososphaeria > Nitrososphaerales > CADDZS01 > DATLTL01. Next base: position 808 of record JBOGRL010000068.1, on the reverse strand, counting down.
AGTTTTACACCAGTCGTTGCATTTTTTAAGAGAGAGGTATCTTTGCCCGACCCTATAGACCATGGTTGGCAACTTCTAGTCTCTCTTCTCGTAGCCAAAATAAAACTCTTGAGAGTATTCTATCAACATTCTCTTGGTGCTGAATCTGGGGACGAGCATACAGATTGAACGCTTCATTTTTTCCAGCCACTTTCTTGGTACTCCGTCAGTTCTCTCATAGAATTCTGGGATCACTTGATTTTCAAGGATATCGTACAATGAATCTGAATCTTGGCTATCCTGCAAAGCCAAATCGGCGCTTGTATTTTCGGTTCCTATGGACCATCCAAGAGATTGCGAGTACGCCTCATTCCACCAGCCATCGAGCACGCTCAAGTTCAATCCACCATTTGCGAGCACCTTCATACCGCTAGTTCCGCATGCCTCAAGAGGTCGTCGAGGGTTGTTGAGCCAGAGGTCTACTCCTTGGACTATTCTTCTCGCTGTTGAAATATCGTAATCTGACAGGAAGACGATTTTTCCTCTGATTGTGTCTCTCTTTGCGAAATTGATTATCTCTTGAATTAGTTTTTTCCCGTCGTGATCCCTTGGGTGCGCTTTACCTGAAAATACAAATTGAATCGGCCTGTCGGAATCTGTCAGATATCGAGATACTCTCTCTTGATCACTAAACGCAAGCGTTGCTCTCTTGTATGTAGCAAACCGTCTAGCAAATCCTATCGTTAGCGCCTCGGGATTAAGCACTTTTGGAGCGTCAGGCGCGAGATGATGAGAGAAGTTCTGCCTGACAAATTCCACGAACCTGGCG
>JBOGRL010000067.1:0-2932 GCA_050749505.1 Nitrososphaerales archaeon | reverse complement strand
CTTTTCTGCCTACTTTGAATCGCCGGCAGGCGGAGCTGCTGTCACCTGAGATTCTGCTGCGTGCGATGATTCTGATTGCGCGGGCGCCCCCACAACAGCTGCAGTTTCCGGAATGATCTCGCCCGTTGCTGCCCTCGCACCAACATTTGTTACTCTGATCTTCACCTCTTCACCAGGTTTTGCGCCCCTAATGAAAACTATGAAGCCCTCTATTCTTGCCACCCCTTCTCCCCTTTCGCTCCTGTCTATCACCCGCACTTTGTATTCTTTGCCGGCTTCGACGGGTTTCCCACCAGATTCTACCCTCCGTTGAGACTCCTCGTCGCGCCTGCTCCGACGGGGTTCATAACCCGCGGGGCGCTTGTCTCCGTAAAAACTGCCACGCTGACTTCTGCGCCTATCACTCAAATTTCTTTGCTCTCAACTCTCAATGGAGTTAGTAGTTTAATTCTACTATTGCTTATCAGTGTTTGGGTGCATACGCATGAAAATTCGGTTGTACCTTTTTTCTTTTTGGAGTTTGGTCAGCGTTGGAAAAAAATTCCTGTGAAGAAAAAGCGAATGCTGGATTATTGTCATGGCACTTTAGCAAAAGCCCAAAATTGTGTAACAATTAAAGTGCGAGTTAGAAGAAAACGTTCTTGATCTTCTCATTCCTAGTGGGATTCTCTGGATTGAACAGGGCGCTCTCGGATCTCGCGTGAATCAGTCACGGTCCGGAGGTTGATCTGCGCACCCATAACCTCGTTGTCTCTACAATCCAGAATTTGTGTATTTTCGCAGCGCGCCTATTAGAATTACAATCTTGATTCGAGCGCGCCAAAAATCCCAGAAGAAAATGTCTTAGCTTTGGTTTGTAAATTTCTTACAATATGTCGTGAAAAGGAGATATGTTGGGCACTCGAGTATTCGTGAAGACCAGGCTGAAGTGAAAGAACTTATGATTAAGGTGTCAATCATCATTTAGATCTCCGGTTTCGATCCTGAGAGATTGAAAATTTCAGAAATAGAGAAGAATTAACGCGAGGAGCGCGAGTACGTCACCCCGACTTAAAGCGTAGGTAGAACAAAAAAAGCGCATCCGCGAACTGTAACAACGGCGCGCTGGAAATTTCATTGAAACAAATCTGGAAACGGAAACCCAACAGGAATAAGCAACAATGTTGAGTGGGCTTGGCTACGACAAATACTCTGTCAGCGTCGAGTTGTTGCTCAAAATCTGCTTCATTTCCTTGAGATTGGAGACTCTAATTCCGACTCTTCTCAGTCCAAATTTTTTTTCTTCTTCGACGTCTTCGTTTTGTCGCTTTTGCTCAAAGAAGGCGACAAACAATTCCGAAGTAACCTTGACAATTCGCTCTTCAGAATTTGTGGGAGTCTCAAGCGTCCGAGTTCGATTCCTCACCTTCAACTGTGAGGTTATAGCGATGATCGACACTGACCCGCAAAGAAGATTCATGGCGGCCAGCCTACTCGAAATGTCTTTCACCAGCGGTTCGAGCTCGCCCGCAAAGTCAAAACTTTCGGCATCCCTCTTTAGCGTAATTATCCTGCTTAATTGCTCGGACGCTCTTTCCTTGACTGATTCATGATCTATTCCGCGGGCAGCATCCCTTAGACTAGGCCCAAGATGTTTCCCAAACCTCTCGGAGAGAACTGACTCGTCAGTATTTGCGAGATCGCCAATTGTCTGTACTCCTTCTTCTCTTAGCTTTTTCTCCGTCTTCGGCCCAACCCCGAATAACTTTCCTACAGGCAAAGGATACAGGAACTCTGGAGCTCTCTCGGGGGTAATTACAGTCAATCCATCTGGCTTGCTAGAATCCACTGCCATTTTTGCGAGGAGCTTGTTTGGCCCTATCCCAACTGAGCACGTTAGACGCTCGCCTTGAAGAATTTCGTCCTTGATCTGGATTGCAATTTCTTTTGCTAGAGAGAAATCGCCGCCTGTTTGGCCCGAGATATCCAAGTAGGCCTCGTCAACACTTACTTGCTCGAATCTGGACGAATGAGATCTAAGGGCCTGCATTAGGCGTTCAGACTCAGAGTCATAATATTCCCTGTCCATTGGGATAAATTGCGCATCCGAATTTTTCTGCAATATCTTTTTCGCAAGTGCAATCGGCATGCCTGATCTTACACCGAGACTTCTTGCAATGTAATTTGCCGTGCTCACCGCTCCGCTATCTTTCGTTCTTCCGGAATAGACGCACACGACAATCGGTTTGGCTTTGATTTCCGCTTTCCTCAGCTGTTCGAGCTGCGCGTAAAAGTAATCAAAGTCCACCGCAAGTATAGTCCTTCGCTCGTCGTTTGTTTCTCGCGATGAGGTCGAATTGCTCATTTTGAAAGATCTTTTTCCGAAAAAAAGGAAAAATATGGTATGCCTGCTCGTTCAAAATTAGATTTGGCTCCTCTATCAACGATCGCTATTGCCTGGGCCACGGAAGCGCCGAAATCATTGACTGCTGATACTGCCTGAAATGATGACCCCCCGGTCGTGACTGTATCATCGACTATCACAACCTGTGCCCCTGCCTCCAGGTTCCCCTCTATCGTATTTTGCAAGCCATGATCTTTTTGTTTTTTCCTTACCCAAAACGCTCTAAGCGGCTTTGGGTCATTTTGACTGAGAAGCGAAACGGCTGTCAGAATAGGGATAGATCCTGTTTCCAGGCCGCCAATGAATTCAACCTCTGGCGCAAGTTCTCTGATTTTTTCAAGAACCAATGATCCGATTAGGTTTATTCCTTCAGGATCGAGACTAACTTTTCTTAAATCAACATAGAGGTTGCTCATTATCCCCGAAGCAAGCGTGAATCCTTTTTCTCTCTTTTCAACAGATTTCAAATTGATGAGTTCAAGTAGCCTCGTTTGTTTCGTTCCGGCTTCTTGCTTCCCTTTGACCATCTATCATCACCCCCAATCAAGA
>JBOGRL010000066.1:0-5159 GCA_050749505.1 Nitrososphaerales archaeon | reverse complement strand
TCCTAGAAGCAGCCAAGAGAATCGAGGTGAGACCCGAGCAGGCTGCGGTTGTGGAAGATTCTCTAGCGGGGGTCGAGGCAGGTCGAAGGGGCGGGTTTGCTTTGGTCATTGGGGTGGCTCGATCAGGGGATGGTCACAAACTGAAGGAACATGGAGCCGACATTATAGTGACTGACCTAAAAGATCTCGAATTAGACCACAGGACTCCAGAAAAGAAGACTGGAAATGGAGCAAAAATCCCTACTACTATCGGCACCAGACCCGACGGCAATAAAGGTGAAAGTAAACCACCCAGCTGGGTTCAAGCCAGTTGGCCACCTTACTGGATTATGTAATAAAAGGAATCCCCAGTGTGATTGTTGAACGCAAAACGATTTGGCATGCCTGTCCACTATCGAAAGGTTGGAGAAGCTGTTTGAGATCTTGTCTAATGTGGAGTGGAACAACTATTGTGCAGCTCTTCTTTTCGTCCTAAGGCTCTCAAGCCGGACTAAGGAAGAGAGAGCGCGGGGAGTCCTACCACATTTCATTGGTGATGATGATGATTTGATGGACGAAATAGCATTCAATGTAATATGCGAATACGAGCTGGGAACCATTTTCACGGAAGCAGAAGATGAAGAAGCTAGGAGTGAAATATTAGGGCGGTACTCTTTGCGCAATCCCAATGGAAGTGGAGCACCCGCTTCTTGAAAACTAGATTGCAATATTAAAAAGGGGCGAGAAAGAGACTCGTGAGTGTTTGGTCTTTAAGGTACAAGAACTATAATCCAACAACGGAGAGACTTCGAGAAACACTATGCACTGTAGGCAACGGCTATTTCGCAACCAGAGGCGCGGCTCCGGAATCGAAAGCCGATCGGACCCACTATCCTGGTACCTATATCGCTGGCTGTTATAACCGACTCGAAAGCGAGATCGACGGACGCAAGATTGAGAACGAGTCTCTGGTGAACGTTCCGAACTGGCTCCCACTTGCGTTTAGGGTGGGCAAAGGAAAATGGTTCGATCTGCGGCACAAGAAGATCCTCAACTTTGAGCAGGAGCTTGATGTGAGGAGGGGCATCCTCACCCGAAAAGTTCGCTTCCAGGATGGTAGAGGCAGAATCACCAATCTCATCCAAAGGAGGTTCGTGCACATGGAATATCCCCATCTTGCGGGCCTCCAGACAACACTCGTTGCGGAGAACTGGTCGGGCCGCGTGAAATTCCTTTCTGCTCTGGATGGTAGAGTAACAAACTCGGGAGTCGCAGTCTATCGACCGTTTAACGGTAGCCACCTCGTTTCAGACAAACAATCAGTGTCCCAAGACACCACCACAATTTACTTGTCAGTCAGGACCAGTCAATCAAATATTCGAATTGCCGAGGCCGCCAGAACTACCGTATTACGTGATGGCAAGGAGGTTCGCGCTCTCAAAAAAAGAGCCATTGTAAAGCCCAGATATGTAGGTCAGGAGTTTTCAGTAATACTTGAAAAGGGCAAATCCGTTTCAGTGGAAAAAGTCGTCGCGCTGTACACTTCAAAAGATTTGGCAATCTCGGAGTGTGGCTACGCCGCAATGAGGGAAGTTTCAAACGCTCCAAGTTTTGATGAACTTGTAAGACGACACGTACTTAGCTGGGATCATCTATGGCGTCGGTTCAGGATTAGGGTTGTGGGAGACGATCGTGCCGCCCTAACGGTTCACATTCACATCTTTCATCTGCTTCAGACAGCATCCGTAAATAGTATCAATGTTGATGTCAGCATCCCGGCTCGAGGCCTTCACGGCGAGGCTTATCGTGGGCACGTATTCTGGGATGAGCTGTTCATATTCCCACTTTTCAACAGCCACATTCCTGATCTGACGCGTTCGTTGCTCATGTACCGTTACAGACGCCTGCCCGAAGCTAAACTAGCGGCACTGAAGGCTGGATTCAAGGGAGCACTTTACCCCTGGCAGAGTGGGAGTGATGGCAGGGAGGAAACCCAAGTCATTAATTTGAATCCGCTTTCGAATCGGTGGATGCGAGACAACACGCATTTGCAATGGCACGTTAACGCTGCGATCGTGCATAATGTATGGAACTACTATCAGGTTTCACACGATATTGACTTTCTTGTATTCTATGGTGCACAGATCATAACAGAAATCGCACGTTTCTTCGGAAGCGTAGCTCGCTATAACAAATCTATCGAGAGATACGAAATCCACGGCGTAATAGGGCCTGATGAATTTCATGATGGTTATCCGGGATCAAAAAAACCAGGCTTAAACAACAACGCCTACACGAACATCATGACTGTCTGGGTGCTTTGCAGAGCCCTAGAAGTACTAAAACTGATTCCCAAAAGCAGGCGCGAGGCCCTTTTGGATAACCTGGATCTGAAAGAGGAGGAGCTAGTACGTTGGGAGGACATCAGCCGCAAGATGTTTGTCCCGTTTCATAATGGGGTCATCAGCCAATTCGAAGGTTATGAGAAGTTGAGAGAGTTTGACTGGGAAGGCTACAAGAAGAAGTACAAAAATATCCAGAGGTTGGATAGGATACTCGAATCCGAGGGTGATACCGCGAATAATTATAAGGTTTCAAAACAGGCAGACGTCTTGATGCTATTTTACTTGTTCTCATCAGGCGAGCTGGGAGAACTGTTTGCGCGGCTGGGATATCGGTTCGAGGATGAGACCATACCAAAGAACATCGAGTACTATGTCAAGCGGACTTCGCACGGTTCGACTCTCAGCAGGGTAGTGCATTCATGGATACTTGCGCGACTAAACCGCGAGGAATCGTGGCAAATCGCGAAGGAGGCTCTGGAGAGCGACCTCTCCGACATCCAGGGGGGAACCACTGCCGAAGGGATACATATTGGCGCAATGGCTGGTACTGTAGAGATCATTCAAAGCTGCTATATGGGCCTGGTAACCCGAAACGACATTCTTTGGCTTGACCCGTGTCTCCCAAAGGAGATCAAAAAAATATTGTTCACAATACTTTATCGTGGACACACATTTGAGTTGAAAGCGAGCCCTAGCATGTTCGAAATTACAAGTTCTCCTGGGCCGGCCGGCCTGATCAAGGTTGGGTTTCAGGAAACTGTCTTCGAAGTGAAACCGGGAGAGAGCATGAAATTCACTCTCCAGAGTAGAAATCAAGTAAACTATGGGCTATCGGGTGCGCACGCGCAGATAATACAGAAAGAGCATGCAGTATAGCCAACGATGGGGAGGAAAAGTTTTCCCTGCACAATTCCAATGTACGGGATCTGAGGGAAAATTTCCTATTTAGAAGGGGAAAAATCCCACTGAATCAACACTCGCCCTCCCTCACAGTTCTTGTCTATGGCGGTGGCCCTGCGGTTGCTTTAGGACACAATCAGGATCGGGTGAGAAATATATATTTTCGCTCTTGCTTTTTCTTTATGGCGGTGGAACGATGCCTTTCTTTTCCTCTGTGCCAGCCATCACTGCTTCAAAAGATCTCTGCACGTAGTACTGTTCGTAACGCGAGACGTGCTTACTGTCATCGATGCCAGCCAGCCAACCCACCAACTCGATTTTTTTCAAAAATTCGAGGATTCTCCAATTCTAAAAATGAGCGGATACAAATGCCATTATAGGAATACCTTAATTGTGTTTCTGATCGTGCTTGTGTATGTTGACATCCGGAATCATCACTGATGACATGCTGATTCGCGTATTAACTCATCTGCGCTTATATTTATGAACAGATCTTGTAATTGAGCTATGGCATCCAAGAAATATGAACAGAAAAAGTTCTCATCCTCTGCCGATATCGAGACTCGAACTTTCAATCATGGAAAGGTTGAGGTTATGAATATTGGCGAGGGAAGCGTAGGTCGCTTAACCTTGCAAAAGGGATGGAAGTGGTCAAATGACGTCAAACCCATCGCCAAAACTGAATGGTGCGAAGCGCCCCATTTCCAGTATCAGATCTCAGGCAGGTTGCATGTGAAAATATCTGACGGTACTGAATTTGAGCTGGGGCCTGGAGATGTCTCGTACCTTCCTGCCGGGCATGACGCATGGGTCATTGGTGATGAGCCCGTTGTGGCTGTTGACTGGCACGGAGCAAGCAGCTATGCCAAGAAGTCAGAGACCATGGCCGCTCATTAATTACCGTACTCAAGATTGTGAGGCCTCGTATTGGCCACCCGACGCCAAGTTTCCTAAATCAAAACGCCTGGCGTAGTTGCACCCGGTCTTTCAGGTGGAAGAAATCAGGCTGACAGCAACCTCTTCGAGGGTTCAAATTGATTTTCTGACTTGTCGAGAGAGTTGCGCATCGCACCGAGACTGCAATTGAAGCTGTAAGCAGGTCGCCAAGTGAAACATTTACAGACTTGTAGATTCGAAGTTTCAGCTGGCAGTAACCGAAAGCTGGAAGAGAAACATGCGAGCCGGATTGCAAGAAAAATCTGATTTGAAGATTGGCTCTGTTGTTATCGATTGCATCAACTTCGACAAGATGTTGGCCTTCTGGAAGGAGGCACTACACTATGTCGCTAGAGAGCCAGCTAGCGAAGACTGGGTCATTCTTCGTGACCCTGATGGAAGAAACGTGAACGTGTCTTTAAATCAGGATTCGGAGAAACTCAAGGGCAGAAAAAACTGCCTGCACTTTGACCTCTATGCGTACGACCAAGAGGCTGAAGTAGAACGCCTGCTCAAGATAGGAGCCGTTCGCCATCTTCAGACCTACGAACCGAATGATGATTTCATCGTGCTAGAGGACCCGGACGGCAATCTCTTCTGCGTTGTTGACACTGGGGAGCACTAGATATTCAAAAGTCTAGAAAAGACCTAGGCGAACTAAGACGTATGACATGGCTAAATTTCTTCTGAACCTGCCTGAAATATCAAGTAATTTTTCTTATCCATTATTTCAACTCGGATTGCGATTCCTCGGCGGTTAAATGACCAATCATATCATACTCCGATATATGTCGGAATTCGAGATTTCTATAAGGCTATTTGGAAGGCTTATACAAATGTGGATCCTAGATCCATATCTGGGATTCGTAGCATGACATCAAGATACCGCCAGCAGAGCGAACTTGCTTTGGTTTTTCATTCGGAATATGATCCTGCACTTTGCAAGACTTGCCAGAAAGTTGGATCAGCTCATCCACGGTGTGCAAGAACGAAATACAG
>JBOGRL010000065.1:0-6511 GCA_050749505.1 Nitrososphaerales archaeon | reverse complement strand
GAGCAACCCAACATGCGTCCAAGGCAGCTCTACTTCTTGACATCCAAGAAGAGACCAGCAGGTAGAAGCTGGGGAGAAGTGTCTCCTCTTTCATGGGCTCAATTGGAAAATTTCATCGCCGCAATCGGTCAAACTGCAAACTGATTTCCTTGGACTCTCCCGTTCAAAATTCACTCCGAAGACAATCTTCTCATCTCTCTCTCGAAGATTCAATCGAGGAAGAATTAGGGAAAGCACGAAGAAGAAGAAGAACAACAACGAATAGAAGACCAGAAGCGATAGTATTCGCGACTGCTATGATTTCTACGGAGAAGAAAATCGGCCTCGAATATCTGATCTGGCGGGCAAAGGGGCGGGGGAGCGCTTGACCTGGTGCTCGCAATATTGCTGTTGGTTGAGGATACTTTTGCGTCGCCCAGTCCGGATGTTTACGACATAAAAGCACTGTTCGAGCTCAGGGACGAGTATCAGGCATTGCGGCGCCCATCAATTGAATCATTGATCAAACGACAAAATATAGTGGCAGAAAAATACTTTCTCGAAAAAGCAAGGAAATTACGCGCGCGAGCGTTTTGACAGAGAATGTAATCCTTCATTCTGACAAGCTATCCTTGGTAAAAAGCTAATTTCGACGATCTAAAATGGAGACACCGTCTTGAGATTCTTTTTTTATTGTGATTGGACTGGAAAGCTGGCCAAGTTTCGTCGCAGTTAGGCGAAACCCGCCGCGAAATCAATCTGGGAAGGAAATGAATTATATGCGGGCACAGCAAATTACTGTAATATTCGATTAAACAAGTTGAATCGGGTGTTAACAAAACTCGACCAAAGAGAGTTTAGGATCCACAAGAGATTCGTGTTGAAGTATTGTGTGATCCCGAGAGGGGAGGCACCCAATTGCTGTTACCAAGGATCAGAGAGCTGGATCGCGAGGCAATCATGAATGCCCTAAATTTGTATTCGTCGAGGTTGGTGTATCTCTACCGGAGGGAACGGAGGCATTGCTATAGCAAGAGTGAAAACAAAAATGACATACAAAATTTGTAGCATTTCAATTTGTTTCATGCAAGAAATTAATGAAAACAATAGGAGACCCCCCTAGGGGAGACTAGGTACTATAGCTAATGTCACTATCTATGGTGTTAGGGCAGTACATTCTCGACAAACGTCGAGTATATTCACAGTGAATTAGAGTTGTCGCGTTTCCAAACATAATTTGTGAGAGAAAAATGCCAAAAAAAGGAGGAGAGCTTGTAAGCCTCAGAGAGTATGCCCAGCTTGCGTACGCGAGTCATCGAACAGAAATCGCAACTACGCAGGAAATCGCTATCAGGAATTCACGCACGCTTCCGCTCGATGACAAACCTGCATATGAGATCTCCTTTTGCGGCCCTGTGCGTAGTATGTACTTTCGCATCCAGCAAATTCTGGAAGAGCTCGGTCTCGGTCGTGCACGCCTCCCAGTAGTCCTGCGCGAGCTGGATTATCGGGCAGTTGTATTCGAACATGACGTACTTGGATGAGGGCAGCTTCCTTGACTCCGCCATGTAGCCCTCCCCGTCTCTGAGCTTTGCAAGCCTCTTCACGCGCTCGTCAAAGTCAAGCTGCGAAAGTTCCCCCTTGTACCTCTCAAATACTTCAGACTGGCGTTCCCGCAGAGCCTGCTCCACCGCCTTTCTCCCAAGCTTCTTTTCAATGAATCTCATGGCACAACTCGCGACAGCGCCGTACGCCCTGGGAAACGTCGTATTTCCCTTGCTCGTCAGCCTGTATCTAGCTCTCGGCCTTCCGACCTTCCCCTTGCTGGTCTGGGAGCTCTCGACGAGCCCGCGTTCTTCCAGGTCGGCAAGGTGCTTGTGTACTGCCATTCTGGATATTTTCAACGCCCTCGCGAGTTCATCCAGTCCGCTTTCCCCACTTGCTTTCAGGCGCCAGAGGATCTTCTTTTTCGTATCTCCAAACCCGTCCAGGATTGAAGTGGTATCACTAGCCGTAGCTTCTTCTTCTTCTTCTTTGAGGGTCGTTGCTTGTTATCGCCAGAGTGATGGGATTTTCCCAGTTCCTAATTTAAAAACTAACCTGTTTACAAAAATCCCTGGCAGAAGATCTCCGAGTTTAGACAGTTTCTAAACCATCTGACTTATAAAAGTCCAGCGCCCTGATCACCTTTGAAATTCGGGAGAAAAAGAGAGAAAAAATGAGGAGACTTGAAGGGAGGTATGTCCTGCTGACTGGCGCTTCTCGGGGCCTAGGGAGAGCGCTCGCACTGGACTTTGCAAGGGAGGGAGCGAAGGGCCTCGCGCTGGTTGCGCGCCACTCCGCTGAGCTCGAGGAAGTAGCCGCGCTCGCCAAAAGTGTTGGTGCGCCAAGATCTGAAATCCTGCCAATGGCAGCAGACATACAGAGACCGGAGGAAATCGAGAGGATAGTCGCGACCACTTTTGACAGATTTGACGGACGGCTTGACGTGCTGGTGAATAACGCTTCAACAATAGGCCCGACTCCCATGCCGTTCCTTATCGACTATCCTCTGGAGGATTTCCAGAGGGTGCTGGACACAAACCTCATCGCGCCATTCCTTTTCATCAAGAAGAGCCTTCCGGCAATCATCGAAAACCAAGGGTCTATCATCAACGTGACCAGCGACGCTGGCAAACATGGCTATCCGGGCTGGGGCGCTTATGGCATATCCAAGTTTGGAATCGAAGGCATGTCAAAGACCTGGGCTGCAGAGCTTGAGGAGACGGGCGTCCGAGTCAACCTGGTCGACCCAGGAGACATGAACACGGCGATGCACAGGGCCGCAGAACCGGATGAAGATCCCTCCGAGTGGGCAAACCCGGAAGATGTAACAGAGGTCTTCATTTACTTGGCGTCGGGTGAATCAAAGAAAGTCACAGGAAAAAGGTTCCACGCGCAGTCGGGCGAGTGGCTGACTAAAAAGCGCAAGATCGTGAAGCAGATGCCGGCAAGGGTAAGGGGCGCAAACTAAGACGGCCGAGCAAAAAAAAATAACCACAGCCGCCCAGCACTCCAAATTCACCACTTTTTTCTTTACACTGCCCCAAAACCTCGCTGCGAGTGAACCGCCGGAGACACGGGGGCTGTCCCGCTCCGCCGTGAGGATGATGGTCATCGACAGAGCAAGCGGGGAGATCCGGCACTCTGTGTTCAAGAATCTAGCAAGTTTCCTAAAAAAGGGTGATTTGCTCATCTTCAATTCAAGCCGAACGCTACCTGCTTCACTATTCGGACGCGACGTAAAGTCGGGCAAAAAGATGGAGGTCCGCCTCGCCGAACACCTGCCAGACGATGCCTGGCTCGCGCTCTTGCTCCCTCGGGAAGGAGAAGAGCTCCTCGGAGGATCATCGTTTGAGGGCATGTGGATTGAATTTGGCCACGGATTATCATGCTCCGTATCATCCAAGGACGATCAAATCCCCAGACTGTGGAGGGTTCGGTTCTCTGCCTCAGGAGCTCAGCTTACAAGCCTCATCTATGAACTCGGCCGGCCGATAAGATACGAACATGTTCCTCTGCCTTGGAGCCTGGACCACTATCAGAACGTGTATGCCAATCGACCCGGTTCTTCGGAGATGCCATCAGCTGGACGAGCATTCACTTGGAAGATGCTTTTTGATCTGAAGTCGAAGGCTGGGATAGACACTACAAATATCGTATTGCATACGGGGCTTTCTTCGTACATGGATGACAGACTCGATGCCGAGCACCCAATCTCGGAGGAAGAATATACCATAGGATCGTCAGCAGCGAGAAAGATCAACCGTGCCCGTTCGAAACGAAACCGCATCATCGCTATAGGTACAACTGTCGTGCGAGCACTCGAATCGGGGGCGGCTCGAGATGGAACCGTTTTTCCTTGCCACGGATACACGCGGTTACACATTACTCGAGAATACAATTTGAAATTAGTGGATGGTTTGCTAACTGGGCTCCATGAGCCACAGGCGAGCCACCTGGATCTTCTCCAAGCATTTCTACCTGAAAAGTCACTTTATCGTGCTTACCAAGAGGCGGTGAAACTCGGCTACCTCTGGCACGAATTTGGCGACCTGAACCTCATAGTTTGATCGAATTTATAAATAAAAACGCACGAGAACCGATCGGATCCTCTCTGGTGTTTTTAATCACGCCCAGAAATGCGTAATAATCTGCACTTTTTTTCGGAAACCCATGAAAACTATCCCGGAGCTAAAAGGGGCCGTTGTAGCGATGGATGAGCAGCGCGCAAAGTTAGGCAAGGACATAGGCACAATCAGGATCGACGTGAAACATCTAGAACAGATGCACCACGAAGCAACCCTTGAGGGTTTCACCTTGTCAGTAGATGAACCGAAACAAAGGGGTGGAACAAACACCGGGCCCAGTCCACTTACCTATTTCCTGATGGGGGCCGCCTCCTGCTTCCTGACCCAGATGGCGCGGGCTACTATCATCAGGGATTTCAAAATCGATACGATGGAGATTACAGCCAGGGCGCATGTCGATAGGGCAAAAGTGCGAAAATTCGTTGACGTGATATACGACATCAGGCTGACCGGTATGGAGACTAAAGAAGGGGCGATACAACTCTTGCATGAAGCGGAGGAGATGTGCTTTGTTCACCAGACTCTGAAGGACGCGATACCCATTACATCCAACTTGAGCTTGAACGGAACTCAAATTGCGACTCACACGCTTGGTCCTGACGCTGCCAAATAGGAAAACAGTATTTCACCTGGTGAATATGCTGCAAAAAATAAATCTGAAGGGGGGTGCGGTATGTAGGCTATGCGCCCATACACGCTCCAAAGAGATTTCAATCCTCAAAAAAGCTACTCGCTGCCCTAAGAACAAGGGAGCAAAATTGCAAATTCCACAAGAATCCAGTCCCCTCCAAAAAGCCAGCGGCAAAAAAAGGTCATTTGGCATTACCCGGCTGCAATGAGAATTACACGGTTGATCTAGCTCCTCTTTACCTGATCGAGATACACAAACCAGGCATCTTTGGGCATTCCCTGCCGGTTTATGAGACCAAAACTATTTTCCTGAAACGGAAAGGACAGCCAGTAGGGATCTGAGAGTCTCCAGATTCCAAGAGCGCCCACTGAGTCGATAGAATACACTTCTTCGCAGATCGCCCTGATATACTCAGATTGTCTTTTTTGATCAAATCCGAATAACTTTGGCCCTGAAGGATACCCAGTTTCAGTTATCATTATCTGCTTTCCCGATGATTTCTTTGCCTCCGAGACTTTATCCTTGAGTTTTGAAACGTTGATGGGATCTGCATGGGTGTAGTTGGGATAGAAATCCAGGCCCAGCACGTCGCAGAACCTGGAGTATGATCTGGAGAAAGCCCCCGAAGTATCAGCCTCCAGGTTTATCATTGTGAGCGCGCCGGGGTCTTCTTCCAATACCGTACCGTGGAGCTCTCCAAGGATGCGATCAACCGCGTCTCGGTCAAACCAGATTCCTCCTCTCCGCCAGTCGCTAGCAAAGTGTTCGAGCCACCAATCCGGCTCATTTTCCAGCTGCCACATGCTGATCTTTCCCCTGTAGTGGCTCACAATTTCTCTCGAAGCCTCGGAAAGTCTCGGAAGGTACTCGTTCAAGTTGTTGATGTTGAGGCCAGCGGGAAGAAACCTGTCGTATCCGTTGCCGATTACCGCGATGATGTCGATACCCTCGTCATTCATGGTTTGAACAAAATTATCCAGCGGAAACTCATAGGCTTGATCCTTTCCACTGTATATCCTCGGCTGGAAGAGGTTCCACTGGAACCAGCAGCGCACAAATCGTACCCTGTTTTGCCTTAGGTGTCGCGCAAGATTCTTTGAAAACAACTTTGTGAGTTCTGTTTTTTGTGCATCGGAAGGCTCGGTCAGAGACACCGTGGACAGTCGGGCTCGGCCGCGTGTCGAAGGGTTCTTTCCAAAGTTCATTGAGAATGGTCCTTGGGGGAGCCTGACGCTGAGCAGGTGAGGAATTATTATCGATTTTGGCGGGAGAACTCCTGCGTAGGTCCACATATCGTCAATGCATATTCCACAGCTGAACTTGCTGCCATCCATGAAAGCTCCCTTGCTCATAGTTATTGTTGCGCGTTGAGGTCTGGAAACGCCTAGTCCATAAGAGTAATGCCCTCTCGCCACCAAAGAGACGGGGGGTTTCTTTGATTCGTGTAGAAAATTCCCAAACGCGGAAGATAGTCTGTCATTTGCCGAGGCGGTATCTACACACTTTTAGAGAAACTGATCCTCGCTTTTTCTTCTTACTCTGAGAAACAAATACGACGCGGCAAATCCCACGAAAGCCGAGACCAGTCCAAAACCAGCGAGGGTCAGGTTTATTGGAATTGTCGGGGGTGAGAACAAGTAGAAGCTGCCTATGAGAAAGATAACCAGGCCGGCGATTAATATCGCAAGTACGAGCCAGCTGGCATCCTTCGATTTGGTGTCAATTAGTTTCCTTCTCCACCACTCTCCCAACATGTAGAAGATGGCTATTC
>JBOGRL010000064.1:0-16736 GCA_050749505.1 Nitrososphaerales archaeon | reverse complement strand
TGGCTACTTTTATCAACTCTTCAAAAAAAACGATGGCCATTCCAATCGCGTTTATTCTGGGTCTAGCCTTGCACTTTGCCGCGTTTCAATTCGCAATGTTTACCTCCCTGGGTTTTTGCCTGCTGGGTTTGTCTATTTACAGAATGGCAAATGCTTTCCTGCGATTTGTGGCATTTGGCTTCCTGAAGTAGAACGATGATTAATTGAGATCCAAAATCCGCTTGCCGATCAACTTTCATCCGAATCAAATCAAACTCTCGGCCAAATTCTTGTGAACTAACGAAACGTGGTTTGGGGAGCATGAAGAGTACTTCAAAGATCAGTTTCGATTGAATATCTTTATTGGGATGTTCGGACGAGATAGTCTTTTGGGACTATCTGTGTGATTTTTTCACCGGCTTGTCCACTTGGAAAAAATTAAGGGGAATCAAAGTAATGTCATCAGACAATCCTGACATCCGTCAACAGGTTGATGAAAACAGGGGGACTCTAAAGAAACTGGAGCTCCTTGTCCCTGGCCTGCGGGGTTACAGGAGCAAGGAAGACATACGCGTTTCTGACGATCTCTTAAGAAATCAGGTCGCAGACAAGATCGACAGTGCGAAAGGCAATCTTGAAGGGCTGAGAAAACAGATGGCAGCTAGTGGAGATTTCACAAACCTGGGTGCCGTAGGTTCACTCATATTTCAATTTCAGCAGTTCAGCGGAGAGATAAGACATGCACAGCAAGGGTATTCGGGGTTCGCCGCGACATTTATCGTCGATGAAAATAAGCTGAACAACCTGTACAATTATGATTATGATTTTGTAAATTCGGCATCGCAACTAGTTGGCGCAACATCTACTTCGAGTCTTGTATACGATCCTACGAATGCCAGTTCTATTCAGCCAGCCATTGCGAAAATTTCAGGGATGGTGGTTGACTTTAAGCAAAAGTGGGCAATTCGGATCGAAGCAATAGAAAATATCGCCCAAAAATGACTGGTTCGAAATTTGGCATAGCGGGGAAAGTGAAAAAGTAATTGGTTTTCGGAAGAAAGTCTTCTTCATCCACAGATACGACAAACACGGCGAATCCGGGGACTGGCGGGAGTGTTCTCGGCTCTACTACAATAGCTTGGGACGATGCCCAAAAGCAGGGTAACGTCATGTGGAAGGTTCCTCGACTCATAAGGCTGAACGACAACATAGTCGTGCGGGAAGATGAAATCGCCGTATTTTATAGAGACGGTAAAGTTCTTACTTACTTTGATCAGCCGAACAGATACGCACTGACGGACTTTAACGCGCCAATCGTCGGCGGTTTGCTAAAGTTCTTCACTGGAGTGCAACAGCAAGCCGAGGTCTATTACCTCCAAAAGCGGTTCATGGACGGAAAATTTGGGTCAACCCAGCCCTATCAGTTCACCGACCCCATGTTTGGCATAGTAAACCTGAGAGTTTACGGCGAGTACAGGTGGAAAGTATCTTCGCCGGAGAACTTCATCAATCAGTTCGTGGGAACTTTTAGCCTGGAGACATCAGCGGAGGTCGAAGGCAGACTTCGCGAGCAGATAGTGATTCTGATCTACAACGCCCTCGGAAAGATGAAGACCCAGGGGCTCAAAGTTACAGATCTTGCTGCGAACCTGACAAATATTGAGCAGGTAGTTTTGGCAACCTCGAGCGACAATTTTGGGCAGTACGGCGTTGAGATAAACAAGATCTCAGGCCTCACCATCAGCCTGCCAGAAGAGGTGCAAAAAGCAATTGACACAAGATCGGAGATGGGAGTCCTGGGAGTCAACTATATGCAGTACCAGGCCGGACAGGCTGTTGTCGACGCTGCAAGCAACCCGAGCGGCGGCAATGTCGCGGGTCTGGGAGTTGGTCTGGGCGCGGGAGTCGGTCTCGGTGGAGCGATCGGGAGCCAGTTTGCACAAGGAATGTATCAGCAACCCACAAAGTCATGCGTCAAGTGCGGGTCAATGATTCCCGCCGCGAATGCATTCTGCCCCAACTGCGGGGCTAGCCAATCTAGCGCGCAGGCTAGTGCTCAAGTTTCGACCAGCGTGTGCGCAAAGTGCGGCAAACCAATGAGCGCCGGGGTAAAATTCTGTCCAAATTGTGGCGCAGCTGTAAACCAGGAGCCGGAAGAGAAAGCCTGTCCCAAGTGCGGAACCCAGGTCAAGGCATCTTCAAAGTTCTGTCCGAACTGCGGAAACCAATTCTAGACTAGAGGAGGAGAGTTTCAGATTTTGTATTGTCCCAAATGCGGAGCCGATCTTCCTGATGATGCGGCCTTTTGCATGAAGTGCGGCGCTCAGCTTCGAGCTGGTGGTTCTTCGCAATCTACGACACAATCAGGCAGTTCCACTTCCGCCGGCGGGTACGCCTCCTCTGCAGGAGCTTCTCAGACGAGCGCGCAAAAACCAGTGCTCGCCCCGCAGGGCGCTACATCGTTCAAGTGTCCCAACTGCGGAGCTCCGATCGCTCCAAAGTTTGGAGAGATGGTGATAACCTGTGAATATTGCGGTAGTGGTGTGACACTCGGAAATCAGGGCTGGAGCAGCATCCAAAAGCAGAGCATGCTTCCGCTGAAGATGTCCTCCAAGGATCAGATTATCGCACGGACCAAAGAACTGATGGATCACGGCCTGCTCAAAAGACACCTCCAGGAATCATCCAAACTTGAGGAGATCAGCCTAACATACGTCCCCTACTGGATAATGTCCGTGTCTGCAAGAACCAGCATTGTTAGTATCGATGAAACAGCCCAGGTGGCAAATATTGCAACGACTGCCGCACTGATCGGAGTGCTGGGAGGGTTTGGCGGCGGATTCGGAAGGCGCGCGTTTAATCTCGGCAGCATTTTCGGAAGCATCAGGCCGGGAAACATCATGGCCTTCGGCATGGGATTCGGAATGATGGGGGGCGGCGGAGGAATGCGACGCACTCACGAACTGGACGAGAATTACAACTACCCGATCATCGCACTGAAAGCTCTCACCGACTATCAGCCCAAAGAGTATCAGTTCCACCTCGATGAAAGGGCAATATTTGACCTGACGAAGGTCCCAAAGGGAATCAAGGTCTTGAACGGGGACATTAGCGAGGAAGTCGCGAGGTCTCAGGCAAAGACGCTCGTTGACCAGCTCCAATCGCAGAAAGCTCACCAGCAGTACCATATGATCCAGCAGATCCACACGGAGGAAGACGTGGCCGACGCAGAACTGATGTACGCGCCCGTCTGGTTTGCCAGGTACGATCACAAGGGCGATAGAATTGCACTTGTCATCGACGGGAACTCTGGGAATCTGATCAACAGCATCGGGCTGTGATCACTTAGATTCCTGAACGATTTTTTGCAAGTCTTTAGGCTGCGGCCTGCTTTTGGGTCTTTGAAGCTCTATTCGAGCAAGTTGGTTTCGCCCGTTCTTGTGGCGTTTTGCCACATCCTGCTAATATATTCTCGTAATCTCTCCAACATGGTTTTAGAATGTTCTCTGCCGCAATTCCTCTAGGCAGAGCGCAGCACAAGGGCTATTACGCGGAAACTTGGACGCATGTCTGCTTTAGGGTGCTCTGGATTGTATTACAAAGGCGAGAAGATCGACTCTTCTTCAACCACACCGATAACAGATTTTCACGGGTACGGCAGCAAGATCAGATCGGAGATCCTTTCGCGCATTCCAAAGAAAAGACATGATCTGAGGGTTCTAGATGTCGGGACCGGGTTCGGCTCCACGGTCGCATTCTTGGCTGAGCGGCTGCCAAAGAGGAGCAAAATCTGGACGGTCGATCCCTCGCAAGAAATATTGGACAATGTAAAGAAGACAAAATTTGGGGCAGATGGCGCTAATCCATTCAAGGCGAAAGTTGAATTTGTTCAGGCGAACGCAGAAAAGCTTGGTTTTGAGGATAATTTCTTCGATTCCATAGTTTCGGTCATGGTCCTGCATCATCTTGAGGATCTCGGCGCGGTGTGCAGTCAACTGTTCAGAGTTTTGAAGAAAAGTGGAAAACTAATTCTCGCCGATTACAGACCCGAAGCTGGGAAGAAGCTCGATTTTCAGACGAGGCATCTCGTATCAGACTTTGTCAGGCCCGAAGACGTCAAGAAGAAGCTGCTCAGAATCGGCGGGTTTGCACTAGTAAAGACTAAGAGTTTCAAGTACTGGTATATTGTCGAGGCCACGAAGTGAATGGAGTAGTCGCTCGCGAACGGAAAACACAAAATTTGCCCGTGCAATGAATCTCGGAGCGAAAAGGGTGAAACAAAAATCAACATAGTAAGATCGACTTATCGAAGACAGATCTAGGTCAGAGAAGTGACATGATAATCAGGATCTAAAGAAGGTGCAAAATCGGATAACTCAAAATGGTGAAGGAAGAAGTACTAGAGTCATTCACACCAACTCGCTTAGAAAACAGCGCGCTCATATTTTGTCCTGCCTCAAGACTCTTATCGACTCAAACCAGAACAGACACGCAGTGATGATTCCAGCGATTATTCCGTAGGTGAGGAGCACGTTTGTCGCAAGCGCCGGCGTCCGTGACGCTGAGATTAGATTATTGGGTGCAAAGTAGATGATTATGAGGAGAAAAACCCAGCCCACCAAGAAGAATGTTGCAAGCACGGAGTGGAAAACATATCGGGGTATCAGGAAGCGTCTCAACCGAAAGTAATGCTTCAGATAGAGTTTCTCGATGAAATAACATCCAGAGCCATCTTCGGTCTTTGCAATGAGGCCAGCACGTTCGAGCTTGTCAAGATGGAATACTGCAAGCGAGGGAGTGCTCAGGCGCAGTTCCTTTTGGATTTCTCTTGCGCTCAGGGCCTTTTTGGACGTCAGGAGTAGCTTGTACACTCTCAGCGTGAGCCCGACCAGAACCGAGTCAAAGTCGGAAGCGGAGGAGGGGGAATGATCAGGGGCCAGCGTATGATTTTTTTCGTTCAGTTTGGACGACAATTTTACAGCTCCCGCGCAGCTTTGTAAATGCCAAAGCGCTCGGCGTTTTATAGAGGTAGTGATTTTCCCGCTGGTTCAACAAAATAGAACAGGTTGGACTATTGCTTTTCCATTGATTCAATAGCGTAGGATAATAAAGCTGCGACTAGAAGCCTGACAATACCAAAGAGATGTGCAAAATCACTTGGCAGAGTTCAGGCCAAACATCTATCGTAACATTGGAGTGGCGGCCGTCCTTTTTTCGATAGTACTGGGTATCGCGTTATACGGGAATACTCAGCTGGCGGGTGTAACCAGTAGTGCTACGACGAGTAATAGCATTAGCACTGAAGAATTCTTTCCAAGTACTTCTACTCTCACGCAGACAACCACACTAGCCCTCGGGCCTCCTAACAATTGGTTGTACCTGAGCGAATTAGTTGGTGGTTGCACAGAAAATTCTCTGCCTGCGCCGTGTTATTCAAGCCTGATTTATGCTTACGTATTCAACTGTCTGTACT
The DNA here is from genome assembly GCA_050749505.1 of Nitrososphaerales archaeon. Lineage (GTDB taxonomy): Archaea > Thermoproteota > Nitrososphaeria > Nitrososphaerales > CADDZS01 > DATLTL01. The sequence continues at coordinate 11,284 of JBOGRL010000064.1, read as the reverse complement.
TAGCTGCGACTTCTTCGGGCTGTACCCAGGTTGTGGCGAATTCATCGAACCCTGATATCAATTATACAATAGTTATCTGGTTTCCGTACACCAACCCTCCAAGTACACAATTGAATCCTCCGAACGGAACGGCTTGGATAAACTGTATGTTGAGCTTAACTCAAGATATCGGACGACCCTATGCTCAGCCAAATTACGAGTATTGTATACCTGTAAACTCAACTGCCTTCATCATAGGCACGTCCTTCTAGATTACGGAACAATCTCAATGGGGGTTCCTGCTCGACACCCTCACATGCATGCTCCTTCTCAGAGAATTAATTTGGAGGTTGGACGACATTTCAAAGTGACAATGCTCCTTGTTTTTAAGGCAATATGGGACAGATCGATTTGGCGGACAAAATGAGTCGCTGACATGCCAATGTGAATTCAGATTTCAATTGAAGCCTGAAGGGGATTTAGGGCTTCTGTATGCTCAATTCTAAAAAGAACTGTAGAAGAAAATTAGGCGCATAGAGATTCCGTAGTACAGATGTATAACGAGAGCGGTAACTATTGGCTGTCGTCATCACAAAAAAGCTGGTCGTGCAATTCTGCACTGAGTACGATAGCAAACTCTTACATATTTACGAGGCATATTCCCCTAACGTTGCATTATCTAATTAAGCGTGGATTGATATACGCGGCAGTATTCATAGCAGTCTTGAACATAATTTTCTTTCTTCCAAGATTTGCTCCCGGCAACGCGGCAGACATTCTAGCTGGCAACACGAGGTTGCCCGCAGTGGCAGTCAAGGAAATTTCTGAGCGGCTAGGACTAAATCATCCGCTCTACTATCAGTATGGGATCTTCCTGAAGAATATCTTTCAGACGTTCCCTCCGTATTTGGGCGTCTCTTACGACTATTATCCGGCGTCCGTGTCGTACCTCTTTGGGGTTAGAGCGGGTTGGAGTTTTCTTCTCATCCTTACTAGCCTGGTCGTGGGCCAGATAATGACGTACTTCTTGGGGGCTGTTTCATCTCTCAGGCGAGGAGGTAAAACAGAAACCGCGTCTCTCTACTCCCTCATCACGTTTAATTCAGTACCATTGTTCTGGTTCTCAATGGTATTACTCTACGCTTTCGCGATTTACACGCATGTTTTCCCCCTCTTCGGTAACGTCAGTCTAACGGCCACACCAGGAACACTCGGGTATTATGAATCTGTGATTTGGCATATGGTTCTGCCAGTCGTTGCGCTAAGCATCTCGCTGATGGGCGAGAGCTTCCTCATTCTACGAGGCTCTATGCAGGAAGCCCTGAAGAGTGACTATGTATTGAGTGCGAAATCACGCGGACTATCTAGTTGGACGATATCTTCAGGATACGTCCTGAGGAACTCCCTTTTGCCCCTTGTCTCAGTCATATCTTTCTCTACCGCTTCCTTGTTGAGCCGTCTGATACTTATCGAAGCCGTTTTCGGCTATCCCGGAATCGGTGATCTGCTGGTTGACGGCGTTCTGGGCAGAGATTATCCGGTGGTCACAGGCAGTCTCTTCTATCTCACTTTGATAGTCATCGCGGGCGGACTGATTGGCGATTTCGTACTAGTACGGCTGGATCCTCGCCTTCGAAGCTTCAGACAGTAAGAGCTAAGATTATGTCATGCAAGTTGTGCCCGTCAGGGAAGCAATGGGCAATCCTAAGCATTTTCAGCAGACTGGGAAATCACGTTGGGAAGAAAACCAGTTTCTTGTTCTAGAAAGTAGAATGATATTTTTCAGCAGCATCTGCAAAGTAGGGAAAAAAATGTCGACTTCACAGCATAACATTGTGATGGGAAAGATATCCAATGTTTTGATTGTAACAACTGTCATGATCTTAGGAAACGCCCTCGGTTCACTTACAGTGAACTCAGATAAACATACGAGGGTCATTACATCAACGCAACGGAAACTGTAACCCCTGTAGGTAGCCACACTGTCGTGTCTATGCAAACAACCACGCTTGCTCAAACAACTACAATTACCTTTTCTCCGTTCAACATAACCTTGTATTTGGATAATTTTGTCGGCTGTAGCTCGGATAATTCTGTTTACACTCCATGCTGGTCCTACAACGTGAGTGATGCATAACATTCAACTGCATCAAAGTAGTCGCGACCCCAACAGGCTGCACTAAGCAGATAGTGTACCCAGCTAACTATGACCTCAATTACACGATTACATTCTGGTTCCCTCCGCAGAATCATACTGTAATAGCTCCCTACCTCGATCATACGGTCATCGGTTGGATGCCGCAGAATTTTACCGCAATCGCCTCATATGGTTTGTCGTGGACAAGCTGCTCATATGGACAAACTATACCTGTAGGACTCGAGTACGAAGAGTGGTTGATCTACTCCTACTGCGTGCCGGTAAACTCGACAGCGTTTATTGTGACTCAACCACAGTACTCAGGGCCGCATTAGACAGTGTTGTTGAGATGATATCAATCAGAGTTGCTCACAAATAAATCGTTTTTGCAAAATTAAACCAAGGTTAGTTTCAAACCTTGATTCAAGCTTTTGAACGGCATTCAAAATAGTGACAACCTCGGCCGATGAACAAGTTAGTTTGGTTCTCATTGATTCTAATTGAATTGCTCCTCAAATGACGCGATTGCAATAACACCAAGTCTGCTAATCGTGGCAAAGAGGTACCGAGGAATAATTGTAGGGAGCAACTCAGCAGAATTTAATTACGTCAAGCGGGTTCCAGCGTATTTTGCTGGCGCGGCAAAAAAAATGATTGTTTTGGAGTGGTCAATAAAAAAATCAGGTCTGCTCCGGGAGCTCATACCACTTTACCTTGTCGCCTATCTTTGCTCTCATCTTCCATCCAAAAGATTTTGGCGCATCTTCAACTATCCTTCTAAGTTGCAATATCCTTTCAGCAGCTACCTGCTTATCGTGTTCGGGGATAGAGACACTTCCAAGTAGCGACAAGATCCTGTCCAGGTTAACTGCAATCGTTTTGTAAATTCCCCAGTCCGAGGAAGTATACGATGTAATTCTGTCTATCTCTATGCCCAAACCCTTTTCAGAGGTCTTTTCAACGAGCGGATGGTCTACAAACATCGCGATCGCGTCCATGATGTCCTTCTTGTTTATCTCAATTATCTGGAGCTTCGTCAGAAGAAGGTCAGCGGGTGATAATGTCCGCTCGCATAAATCCAGTCTGTCTTTGAATTCAAACTCATGGCACATGACGAATTTATCCAGAAATATGTCGATCCTGCGGCCGGACTCCTCGTCGAAGAACTTTAGTCTGGTGTCACCCTGCAACTTGTTGAATATCCCTTTGGGTTGGTATCCGAGTTCCAAGAACAGATTGTCTATGTTTCTGGATTGCTTTCGTAGACCCGCGAAATCAAGGTCGTTGTACTCCCGGGAATATCCGGGCTTTGAAGTCGTTGGAGAGCTGAACCAGATTCCCACCCCTCCCAGGAGACGAAGCACAATTTTCTGTTCCTTCGCAAAGTGGAGTATTCTATCCGCTTCGCGGAAAATATCTGCCTGCGTAAACTTTCGCCTACCCTCGGCCTCTTTTGTGATTTCTTTCTCCAATTCTTCTTATGACACTTTGTCCTCTTCTCATCCGCTGACCAAAAGATAGTCCAAAACCTTCTTCTCTTCAAGGTCAACTATGGCGCCTCTCAGTATCCCTTGGGCATATTCGCTGCCCGGGTTAATACAAACCGTCCTTCCAATCTTATAGATTCCGCGGGATTCGTGTATGTGACCGTGAAGCCCAAGCATAGGCTTGTATCTTTCGATTGCCTCGCGCACAGCCGAGCTCCCCGCGGGAATCATCACTGGATGCCCGCCTTTCATCACGGGCTTGAAGTTCTCATCCACTTTTGGGGCGGAGTCGATCCCCGAATCGATGGGGGGGACATGCACGCTGAATATTGAATCTTCCGGGTGCTCCATCTTTCCCGCAAGGTCGTCAAGCTTCTTTCTCAAAACATCTTCATCTGTTTCTCGTGGACTGTTCCAGGGAGTTCGATTGCTCGTTCCGAGCGAGAGCATTTCGTGTCCATCTACCCGAATAACCTTTTCTTCACAAAACACCACGTTTCCTGTTGTCTCCTTGCTCAAGACCTCATCAACCACATAGTCATCGTCGTTTCCCACAGAAATATAGCAGACTGAACCCGATTCCTTGAGTCTTTCAGAGGCAAGCGTCATCCAGCGTTCCAGCGAATTCCTCATGGATTGCTGAAAAGCCGAGTCAATCTTATCCTTGTTCGAGTTCAGTTCTTCATAGCCGCTCTTCGATACCCTGATCGAGTAGATTCCGCCCTCAGCCAGGGTTTTTTCAAACTCTGCCACTTTTTCCTCCTTGCTGAATTCCTTGCGGTCTCCGAGATAATCTGCAACCCATTTTCCACCTCCCTGATCCACGATTGGAATCATCACCTTACCAGTAATGTCGCCACCCAGAATCAAAGATTGCGCTTTGTAGAACTTGGCGGCGTTGATGAACTTCCGAAAACATCTGTCAGATCCGTGGATGTCCGTCACGAAAAATAAGCGGTTTTTCTTGCTAGAGGGCAAAGAAATTCTAAGCAGCCCCTCCCGCTCTAATGAAGATCAAATAGGACTGAAATCTTGGCGTCTCCGTCCAGGAGTGAAAAAATTCTTTCCCTCCAGACATCACTCCGCGAGGAGAGAACAAAGACCCCGGAAACCCTGCAGCCAGCTTTTCTGACCAGTGTTATCAAACCGATCATTGTTCGTCCAGATGTTGCTACATCATCCACTATGAGAATCGAGTCACCTTTGGCCGCAAGATTTGTGGGAAGGTAAAGAGTAGATATCTCGGAAGGATTCGAAGAAGGAAGGTCGGCTTCAAAGTATGATACTGCGCCGGCAGACTTGGTATGAGCTGCGTATACCACAGGCACCTGCATTTCAATCGCGACCGCTGTCGCAAGGGCTATTCCGGACGATGCGGCGGTCAACACGCGATCACACTTCATCCTTGAAAACTCTGAAGTAACTTCAGCGGAGACCCAGCGCAGGGCGTAGGGGTCGGAAGTTATCTGGTGGAGATCAAGGTATCCGTTGTTGGTGATGACCATCCTTTCTTTTAGTTTCTCTTTGAACCAGGATTTACGCAAGAGTGTCCTTTCCAAGAGCTTCGACTGTTCTCTCGACGGCCTGGTGCTCACCGTGACGTACCTGCAGAGAAGCGTCGAGTGTATTCCAGAGGAGCTCTCCATCTCCGAGTAGGTCATTCCTCCTTTCACTATTCGCAGTCTATCGATTACGGACTGAATGTACTCAAACGAAGCCATTGGCCTAGTCTTCTCCCTGCTATTGCCTCGAGAACTATTGCCATGCCCCGCACTGGCCTGCAATTTCAGTACATGGTTCTTTACACATCTATGTAAATTTTGTTTCTCAAACGCACAAAGAATTTATACAAACAGTTCAATATTATCAGGCCCATGACCGAGCAGAAAACAGCGAAGGTCTTTGTTAGAGAATCTACCGGCCTTGTGAAAAACGTCTCACTGCTTGATGCAATTTCCTTGAACATAAGCAGCATGTCAGCAGGAGCCGCCCTAGCTACAATTTCTTTTACAATGCTCCTGATTCCAAGCGTGCTAACTTCCTACGGCGGAATCAACCTAGTTTACGGTTCTCTGATTGCATTCACGATCACGATCCCGCAGATGATCGTGTACACGATCATGACGCGAAGGCTGCCTCGGACGGGGGGCGATTATGTCTGGACTTCCAGGGCGTTCGGAGGGTTCATCGGCAGCACCGTTTCGTTCATGGGGTACACCGCGGAAACTATGGCTTTCATGGCACTGATCGCTTTTTCAACCGTGCTAGCGATCGGAGCGGTCCTAGTCCAGATGGGCATGTCGCAATACCTCGGACTCGCAATTCCGATCAACTTTGGCGGCAATGGTACCTGGCAATTTCTGTTGGGCGCAGGAATTTACGCCCTGCTGATTTTGTTGAACATTTTCAAGCCAAAGTACGGTTTCAAGCTCGTCTCCGGTGCCATGATAATCGGGATACTGAGCTTGCTCGTGGGAAATCTGGTTCTGCTTTCAGCGGGCAATGGAGGGGTCATAAAATACATAGACGGTCTTGGAATAAGCGGCACAACGTACTCCTCTGTTGCATCCTCTTACGCAGGATCGACTTTCAATTTTGGAAACACGATCTTCCTCATGCCCTTTTTTGCAATGTTTGTTTATCCCTGGTTTGTTGCCGCGCCCGCAGTAGCTTCTGAGATCAAAGGGAAGAGATCTACCAACTGGAACGTTCCAATCGCCGCTCTCGTCTCGTTGATCATCGTAACCGGATCGTTTGCGACGCTTTATTACGTCGCAGGGTACAGCTTCACAAACGGCGCGTTCTTGAACAACTCGCTGGTAAACGATCACTCATTCAACTTCTGGACTCTGGCCATGGGTGTGTCGCCAAACAGTATCGTGGCGGCTTTCATCGGCTTTGGCTGGGTGATCTGGAACATCGGAATACTAGCTTACGGCATAATTGGAATATCGAGGTACATTTTTGCCCAGGCGTTTGATCGGTTCCTGCCTGAGAAGATGTCTTACGTGAGCCCGAGATTTCGGTCGCCGGTGATTGCCCACTTGATCGATCTCGTGGTAACAGTCGCGATACTCGGAATCGCAGTAGGATTCTACGGCTACGTCAATTCTCTCTACGGCGCAATCATGGCATCGATGATTTACTTCATCTTCGTGGGCGGAGCGGCGGCGACCTATGCATTCAGACATGAAAAAGGCGGCATCAAGACTTTGCTCATGGTCTCGGGGATCTTGAGCGCCGCAGTGTTTACGTTCCTCACCTACCAGTTTTTGGCGTACCCCGGAGTCTGGGGAGGTAACGGGTTTGCCTACGGGTACATCCTCCTGTCTGCGATCCTTGGCGCGATAATTTACCTCGCCTCCAAGAACTATCACAAGCGAAAGGGCATAGACATCAGCTTGGCATACAAGGAGATTCCGCCAGAGTAGAAACTCGCCGGCAATCCTCCCAACTTGTTTTTGTTTTGCGGGTTAGAATCAGGAATTGCAAAGATCTTCTTCTCCAATTCTGGACGATCCAGTCCTTCTACATGACTGGCACATTGTCGCAAGGTCTGAAGATCTGGGCGAAAACTCGCTTCTGCCAGCTAGAGTCCTGGAAGAAGACATCGTCCTGTGGCGATCACCCGACGGGCTCCTTGCGTGGCAGGATCTGTGCCTGCACAGAGGATCAAAACTTTCTCTCGGCCGAATCGAATCAAATAATCTAGTTTGCGCCTATCACGGATGGACTTATGATTCCCATGGTGCTTGTGTGAGCATTCCTGCGCACCCCGACCAGCAACCGCCGGCAAAGGCAAGGGTCAAAATTTATGGCGTCAAGGAAAGGTACGGATTGCTCTGGGTTTGTCTGGGTTCACCCAGCTCAGATATCGGAGCCTTCCCCGAATGGGAAGATGGTTCCTACCGGAAAATTTTCTGCGGGCCGTATCATGCAAACGCCAGTGGACCAAGACTGGTTGAGAATTTTTTGGACGTAGCGCACCTCCCTTTCGTGCACGAGGGTCTCTTAGGCGATCGAAGCCACGCTCAGATCAACGACTATGAGGTGAACACCGATTCCATGGGCATCACCGCGAGCAACATAAGATTATGGCAGCCGGACCCGGATGGAACCGGCGTAGGAGCACCCGTGGTCTACACGTACAAGGTCTTTCGACCGCTGACCGCTTATTTTACGAAGGAGTCTTCGGCCCAGGGGTTTTCGATCTTCATGAGCGTTACTCCGGTAGAGCAGACCAAAAGCACGATGTGGATGATAATCGCAATGAATTACGGCAGAGACGTTCCAGAAGCTCAGATCAGAGATTTTGAAGACAAGGTCGTTTCTCAAGACCTGCGTGTTGTTGAATCCCAGAGGCCGGAAATGCTCCCCCTCGACCTTCAGGCGGAACTTCACCTTCGCTCCGATAGGACTGCCATAGCGTACAGAAAATGGCTTGGGCAGCTCGGGCTAACATTCGGAACGGCATGATTTTTTCACTACTTCTCTGAGACAACTCAAAACTCACCATATGGTTCACTGGACCGCTAGGTTAACTCAACTCTCATCTCGGCGATTCTTGTTTTGAAAGCAGACGGCAGACTACTAATCTCTAGTGCCGGGATCCTCTACGGAAGCGTCACTATAGGGGGAAATCTCTTCTCAAGAGCGGGGCTTTCGGCGTTTGACATCTCATTTTTCTTTCTGGCTTTCTCCCTGATCCCGCTGGCGCCGCTTGCGATAAAGCGAGATTTTTTCTTTCGTATCCGTCGTTCCTCGCGGTACCTGGCGGTTTATGCGCTTGCAAATTCGGGGTTGATATTACTCCAGTTTGAAAGTTTGGCGCTCGGATTGGCTCCCGCGATCAGCGCGCTCCTGCTCTACACGCAGCCAATCTGGACAGTGATCTTCGGCAGAGTTCTCTTTTCCGAAAAGGTAGACCGAGCTCGCGTCGGAATAATCATACTGGCTCTTTCGGGCGTACTACTCATCGCAAACCCCTTCGACATCGCACGTGAGTTCAGCGCGAGGCCAAGTAGTTTCTATGGAGAGCTCGCTGCCCTTGCAGGCGGCGTTTTCCTGTCAATCTGGATAATCCTGGGAAAGAAAGGCCGTTCGGATGCTTTCGAAAACCCCGCGGAGCTTGCATTCGCAGTAAGAGGTACTACACTTGTCTTTGTTAGCTTGATTTCTCTAGCAACAATTGCAACGGGAGAAAATCTTTTCTTTGCGAGGCCGGAAACAATCGAGGCTGATCTTCTACCGCTCTTTGCATTTTCAATAATTGCGGGCTCGATACCCGATTATCTGTTTTACGCCGGAATTGAAAAGATTCAATCACTCCAGGCGGGAGTGATGCTACTTCTTGAGCCAGTGTCAGCGGCAGTCCTGAGCGTGACCCTGCGCATTTCGACGCCCGGTTTACTAGTGGTACTTGGAGGTGGTCTGATACTGCTTTCAAACTACGTTGCAAACACGAGGAATGATCCTGTTCCGGCAGCTCAAAAACGGGCCGGCGGATGAAGACGTGGCAAATTCATACTGATCTGGGGCGTAAAGCGCATCAAACCTGCGTGTAAAATGCTCAAAAAAATCAAATAATCTTGACAGGCCAATTCACATGAGAGCGCAAAACAAAGCTCTAGGCCAATTTACTCAGCGGCCAACGACGGAGCACCAGGTCTGTCAACATTACTTGACGCATAGTTAGGAATAAATGACACCGGGCCAATATGGTTGGCCGAATACCTCGAAATGACCACAGAAAACAGGGAATATATGAACGACTCTTCTTCCTCGCAGAGGCCAGACTCTCAGCAGCAGCAGGTAATGGCAACTGAGTTTGATGTTGCCGTTAAGGACTGGTGGATCGAAGGCGGCAGGCTCGGAATCCCAAAAGAATACAGGCAGTACCTGCCAAGGCCGGGTGAGCCAATTGTCCTGATCGATTATGAGGGCAGGATGTACAGGTCGAAGATGCACAACCTCTGGCAGGGAGTGAATGTTGGCCGAATCGACGGAATAAAGCCGTTTTACAAGAATCACCCGATAATCACTGCGGGAACAAAGCTCCACGTAAAGGTAACGTGCCGGAGTACAGCGGTGGTCATGCTGGTTGAAAGGCCTATAGCAACAAGACAGCCCGTTCAACAAATCTGAGAAATTGACAGCGGCCTTTCCGGCTGTTGTCGGCCTTCCTCTTTTTCCCATCATACCTCCGATTGTCGCCGAGCTCGGAATTACTCGTTCTTTTTGGAACGCGCGTCGGCCTTTCGCGCGTGATTTTCATGCTTTTGTGAAACGTTCCCCTTCAGTCGTGCCCATTTGAATAAGAGCATTTTTTTGGACCCCATTCGAGGATAAAAGATTCATTCTCGACGTTTGTCGAGGTAGGTCGTGATTCAGGTTCTCCATATGAACCTTAAGACATTTGAACTTCTACACTCGTTTACGCGGTGCCTGCCTGCCCTAACCATTGCTTTTATAGCCATCATACAAATTTTGTAACATTTCAATTGGTTTCATACAGGAATCCATTGAAAACAATAGGAGACCCCCCTAGGGGGAGGGGTGACGGCAGCTATAATGTCTCTCATCTATGGTGTTAGGGCAGCAACAAACATCATTTCTCAACAAGTGTCGAGTAAATTCTTCAATGACTGTTTTTGCGTTTTTCTCAAAAGAGAATTTTTCAAAAAATGTCAAAAAAATAGCAAATATAAAATGCTTATTTGGCGGCATCCTTATCCTGGATGTAGTTAATAGAGGAGAATTGTCGAAGGAAATGTTTCAAAACGAGAATACCTTTGCAAAGCTCAAAGCTTCGGGCAAGGAAGATGAATTTCACGAGTCTTACGAGAGCGCGATCGAGCAAGCAAGGAAAGAGTTTGGCAAGAAGAAGACCTACCCAATGATAATCGGAGGTAGTGAGATCGTGTCTTCGGAGGGAACCTTTGACGACACCTCACCTTCGAACATAGATCTGGTGTTGGGCAAGTTCCAGAAGGGGACAAGAGACCACGCGAAGAACGCGATCAGTGCAGCGAGAAACGCGTTTGAAACTTGGTCTTTAACTCCATACCAGGAAAGGGTGGGTATCTACAGGAGGGCTGCAGACACTGCTTCGGACGACAAATTCAAACTCGCTGCGGAGATGACTTTTGAAAACGGCAAGAACCGCTACGAAGCGATTGCAGACGTGGATGAAGCAATAGATTTTCTCCGGTACTATGCCGAAGAACTGGAGGTAAACAGGGGGTTTGAAACTGAAGTGCGCAAGCTCTTGCCGAATGAACATACAAAATCAGTGCTGAAGCCCTACGGGGTGTGGAGCGTGATTGCTCCGTTCAATTTTCCTCTTGCGATTGCAACCGGAATGAGCTCGGGAGCAAGCATAACTGGAAACACGTTTGTCCTAAAGCCAGCGTCCGACACCCCGCTGATGTCTTACGAGCTTTGCAAGATCATGGAGACAGCTGGTCTGCCCGCAGGAGTATTCAACTTTGTAACCGGCTCGGGTTCTACGGTTGGTGCAGAGTTGATAGAAAATAGCGGCGTTGACGGAGTCGTCTTTACCGGATCGTGGGATGTGGGAGCTAGCTCGCTTGCAGAGTTTGAAAGTATCTCGCCGCGTCCATTCATAGCTGAAATGGGCGGGAAGAACGCGACCATAGTCACTGACAAGGCGGATGTTGGC
>JBOGRL010000063.1:0-4876 GCA_050749505.1 Nitrososphaerales archaeon | reverse complement strand
ATCGTCGACAGGTCTGGCTATGCCTACAATAACGTGAAAGCTACTCTTTCCTGTCTAAAGCAACTAAAGTAACTCAGAAGTGCAACGCTCAGGGGCAACAAACGCATCGACACTGAGAGGGTCTTGCGCTTTCCCTCGGTTTCAAGACGGCAATACTGCCAGCCTGACGATATTCTTTCGTGCCAACATTTGATACCGTTTGAGAACTTGGAAACGGAGTAAGCCAAACATAAAGAGAAGGCGGCTGTAAGTGGATGGTAAAAGAGGGACACAGAGAAAATAGAGAGCGAGTAAAGGCTGATCAAGCCGAGGCTGGCTCCAAAAAAGTAGCCAAGCATTATCAGGTATCCTATCAGTGAAGTCGAAAATTGTACCCAGAGTGACATAGGTATCTTCACGGTACCTCCTCCTACTTTATTTCGTAGAGCGTCTTTTGCTCAACGACTGCGAGTTTCATTTGAAAATTCCTCCTCCTACTGCTGCGACTTGTAGGTCTGAAGGCGAGGAGCTAGCCTTGCAAATACGGCGTCTCCGATCAGTCCACCTGTGATGACCATCAGAGTGAAGAAAAATAGGCTGCCAATGACAACGGGATAATCTCGGCCAATAACGCCGTCAACCAGTAAATCGCCAACGCCTGGATAACCGAATACGGGTTCAATCAGTATCAGGCGACTCAAAACGCCAGCGGTGAAGAGAAATGTCAAGGAGACAAGTGGCGGGAATGAGTTCCTCAGGACGTACCTCGAAGATACCATCCAGCTCGTCAGTCCTCGCGATTTTGCAGCAAGTACGTAATCGCTCTTGAGAGCCTTGTGAAGTGATCCTCGTAGCAGGAAAAAACTCTCGCCCATCAGAGAGACACTCAGAGCAAAGACCGGAAGTACCATATGCCACAGTATAGATCCGTAATAAGCCGGGCTTCCGGATATATCTTTCAGAGTAACGTTGCCGAAAAGTGGCAAGATGTGGGTGTAGATAGCTAATGCATAAAGTAGTATCATCGAGACCCAGAACAGCGGCACCGAATTGAATGTGAAAAGAGAATAGCGGAATGCAGTTTCGATTTTTCTGCCGCCTCTGCGGGATAGGAAAACGCCTAAGATGTATGTCATTATCTGGCCAACTACGAGACTTGTGACTATGAGCAGGAGACTCCAAACCGCCCTAACTTCAAATAAATAAGTTACGGAATGAGGATAGTAGCCGTAGGAAACACCCAGGTATGGAGGAAATGTCAGAAAAATATTCTTCAGGAAGATGCCATACTGATAGTAGAGCGGATGGTTTAGCCCCAGTCGTTCTGAAATTTGCATTACTGCCACCGCAGGAAGTCTCGAATTTCCTGCTAGGATTTCCGAGATATTGCCGAGAGCAAATCTGGGAAGAAAGAAAATTACGTTCAAAACAGCAATGAAAGCTGCGAGGTATATCAAGCCGCGCTTGATAAGATAGTGCAACATTCGGACTACGTGTTTCGAAATTATGTAAACGTTTAGTATTATTTTGCAAAGCCTGTCAAGTTAGCTTCGCAGTGAGGATGTTTTGCATCCCCATGAATGATGTCAGATAGTTTCATGGTAATTCCATGCTTGCAAGGAGCGGGAAGTCATTGTATCGAAGCGTTTTGTCTTCTGTTTGAAGATGTTGAACCATGGTTCAGCTGGATTTCTTTCTCCAAATGTCACGTGCCTGTATGCTAGGCCTAGGTGTTCCAGTGCAGGAGGATACCATGGTCCGCGATCCACCAGAATGATTGGTCTCTCGCCTTCGCTGTATCGTAGTATCCCTTTCGAGAACAGGATTGCATCGATCTCTTCACGGGTAACCGAAATTTTCAGTGTGAGTACCTCGTATTTGTGCACGTCTGTTGCTGACCAGATGAAACACTTGTCTGCCTGTAATCTTTAATTTGATCTCGTCTACTGCTACTACATGCCTCTCGATCCTGTCTGGACATGGGAGATTTTCACCAATCTTCCTATACCACGGCCTGACAGATTCGTGAGTGAATGCGTCCTCCATTGCAGTGGAGACGCGTCTATAGGACGCAGGCCCTCAGGAAATTGTGTCGTTTGAATAAATTGTACAGCAAGCGAGTAGTCGCTTTCAGAGCTTGAAATGATGCAAATCAGAAAATACGAACAAATTCTGTATCGACTGCTAGTAGAAATAGGTGAAGAGTGTGGAGAAATAGTTCTTTGCGAAATTTTGCAAGATGAGCATGGGATCTCTCCATATGTTTTCTGGCTAAAGTCCTCAAACAAAACCACCGAAATCTCTGGATCCGCCGAGCTTTATTTTAGTCATCGACGTTTTGTGGCTATAAGACAGAGGAAAAGAGAAAAATTTGGCTGTTTGGTGGTACTGCAAAAAGTATTTCCGAGGAATCGCTCCGAGCTTGTCATTACTGAGGCCGGATTCTTTGCCCCGAGCATCTTCGGAGAAAGAAGCACACTTTTTTGTGAACTTGTGTGGGTCGCAGCCTGCGGAAATATCGCTCACATGGAAGTGGCTTCATCGCTGGCCGGAATACATGAGAAACTGACAGAGAATTCAAGATTCCAGGCCAATCGCGAGCATTTCTACGAGATATTCTTTTTATGACCGTGGTAGACTAACTCGGGCCGATGCAAAAGCCTATCGAACAGCACGTTTGGAGGAAATGACAAACTTGGTTCTTTATGCTAAAGATATAGTCGAGCGCGAGTTTCTTTCAATGACCAGCGAGACTAACGCGCTTGAAGCTGCCAAGCAGATGAGTGAAAAAAGACACGGTTTTGCGATAATAATTTCCGAGGGGAAACCGATCGGCATAGTCACTGAATGGGATTACCTATCCAAGATCGTAGCTCAACAAAGGAACCCTGCTGATATAAGACTAAATGAGATCATGAGCCGCAATATAGTGACGGTGAAGGCAAGTGACGGCATCGACTATGTGTCAAAGCTGATGGCTGAGAGAGGAATAAGGAGAGTGCTCGTCTTGGACAAGGAAAAAATCTTGGGCATCATTACGGCAAAAACTGTCCTTTCAAGACTGGAGGACTATATCAACAGCGTTTCATCCCAGATTGCCCGGCTTCAGTCCCCTGTATAATCTTGATAGCATGAACTAGAATCCAACGCTCGCACCATCGCATCTCGGATCAGCGGCGCCGAATAGGGTTCCGCCGGAAATCATGACAGCATTCGCATGACCCGTTAACGACGATAATCCCCGAAGGCGTTCTACATTGAGATCTCTCGGAAGGTTTTGTGACGGTTCCAGTCCCGCTTCGTAGTATATCCGCGAGGGTTGTTCGTAAATGCTAGACGGAATGACCCAACGTGGTGAATCTATGGCGGTTTGGAGTTCAATGCCAAAATCGAGAATCTTTGTCATGAAGTTGGCCGTGAACTTGCGGTTGGACATCCCCTCCCATACTGCCGATAGCAAACAGTGTCTGCCCGTCTCTTTCTCCCAGCGAGGTGCAAAGCGTGTGGAATGTCCTTTTCCCGGGTGACGGCGCATTGTGGTGACTTAGATCAAGCGAGAAGTAAGAGCCTCTATTGTGTAGTACTATTCCGGTTCCTCTTGGCACTAGGCCCGACCCGAATCCGCTAAAATTACTCTGAATTACAGACAGCGCGTTTCCCTCACTGTCCGCTACAGCAAAATACGTAGTGTCATTTCCTATGGCATGTGAGCTTTCCACTTTACTCCTGAGGAGATCCGAACTGAGCAGATGTTTTGCACACTCTTTGGAAGTAAATTCTTTTGGCAATGGCGAAAACTCCGGATCAGCAATACGTTTAGAGCGTTCTTGATTTGCCTTCAGATAAGCGCGGATTAGGATTTCCTGATACTTGTCTTCGTCCGTGGAATATTTTTCGATGTTAAAAGTCTCTAGCATGTTTAACCAGAGAAGCACGGTCGCCGCCTGACTGTTCGGAGAGGTCTCGTAGACTCTCGTGCCTCGGTATTGAGTGCAAATCGGGTTCTTCCATGTTGATTCGTGGAGTTGCAAATCTTCTGAACAGAAAAGACCACCTTGTTCCCTCGCACCCTTGACAATTTTATCAGCCAGTTCTCCTTTGTAGAATGTCTTCGTTCCCTGCTCTGATATCATCCGAAGCGAGTTCGCAAGATCCTTCTGTCTAAGTAGATATCCAGGACGCGGAATCTCGCCTTCTGTCATGAACAATTTTCTCCACCCTTCGAAGGCTCCAAGCAGTTTTTCCGACTCTCTTATCGACGCTGCATACTTTGCATTGACCGGAACTCCGTTTTCCGCATACGATATGGCCGGTGCAAGCAGATATTTCAGTTCCATCGACGCGTATCTCAAGAGCTCGCCCCACGCATGGACGATTCCTGGCACGGTCAGAGCAGCAAGAGGCCCCCTCGTGGGAATCCTAGAGTAGCCATTTTTTTCGTAGAAATCAATGGTGGCAGCCTTTGCGGCACGTCCGCTGCCATTGAGTTCAAAAATCTTACCTCGGAGCTTGATCAAACCAAAGAGATCTCCACCGATGCCGCAGGCATTATTCTAAACCACCGCTAGGACTGCGCTTGTTACAATTGCCGCATCGATTACATTGCCGCCCCTGAGCATTGTAGTTGCCCCCCAGAACGACGCGAGCTCATGCGAGCTTGATACAATTCCATTTTTTACAGTGACAGCCGAACGGTAACTCATCTTTGAGGCGCGATCCTTTTTTTGCTCTATCCATAGAAGCGCTTATCTGCGCCGGCAGTTTCCTCGCTGAGTTTCTTGTACTGCTCTGCGAGGCTGCTTAGCTGTTCGTTCAACCTTTCTACGTTTTGCTCGAGTTCATCTGTCGCAATTCTTAGTCCGTAAACTGTGTTGATCGCATTGATGACCGTAAGTGC
>JBOGRL010000062.1:0-5112 GCA_050749505.1 Nitrososphaerales archaeon | reverse complement strand
AGGGCTCGCGCTACTCTTCGTGGTGTTGGCTGTCAGCGCCAGTTGGGGATTCCTCCTCAATGATCTGTTTGATCGAGAATCTGATGCGAAAAGCGGAAGAGCTGATTTGATTCATGGACACGGATTGAAAAAATCAACAATGCAACTGCTCATTCTCTTTACCGCAGTCTTGAGCTGGGTGGTGGTTTTCCTAATTGGAGGCGGAAATATCTTCAAAGTCGTTTTAGCCATTAATTATCTAGTCGCCATACTTTACTCAGTGCCTCCCATGAAATTGAAGGTGAGAAAGTTCTGGGGTTTTTTGGCCAATTCGCTGATGGAGAGGCCTCTCCCAATTCTTGTCTTTCTTTCCTACATGGGATATTATACCATCGAGACAATTTTGCTGCCAATTTTGATGGAACTCACGTGGAGTGTGTTTAAGCACCAAGCAGCTGATGTCAAAGAGGACATCGGCGCTGGTGTTTCTACCTTTGCGACCTATCTGGGTGAGAAGCTATCCAATAAGATTGTCTTCTCCTTCCTGAATCCAATGAGTGTTGCATCGCTTTTATTTCTCATCGGTCTTGCGTGGTTGAATATTCCGGATCTAAGATTATTGCTCGGGATCGGTTTCGCGATATTGTTCGTTGGGGCAGTTGCAGCTTTCTTGGCGGAGCGAATTGGCAAACTGACGACTTATGTCACGCCTACTGACCCTCCCTATATTATGTTCCTGAACTTGTCGTATAGGTTTGTAATCTTAACCATCTTGGGCTATGGCATACTAGTCCTTAGGTCAAATTACTACCTCTTGCTCTTACTACTACTCGCGACGCTTGGATACCAAGCGTACGTTTACGGCAAGATTTCAATGAAAGTATTTGGTTAGAAGTTGATGTTTGAGGGCATACCATCTGACATGGCAGGATAGAACATTTGCAAACCATTCGACACGTGGATTTCAATGAGTCTTTCTCCCGTGGTGTATGCCCAGTGCTCTAGCTGTGCCTAGCAACGTTATCATTACTGTTGCGACAGTAAAAAGGACACCAATAGCTGGCCTGTATCTCCATTTAGTGCGTATTCCGTCGTCAAGAGCCATCTTGGAGCTGTTCAACCACATAGCAAACAGGACCGATGCCAGAAAAAACAAACCGACTTCAAGGGATCTGTCCAGGATGAACACTATCAACGAAAACAGAATAATGAAAGAGCTCGCATATTTGGCGATTATAAGAGGCGATCTATCTACAAACAACTGCAGGTAAGTTTCGGCAGAGTCATTCACGAAGCTAAGATAAAACTTTGCGTTTACCGATATGTCTCTCAGATGAATTGCCTGTGAAGAAAAATCACAAATAATCCTATAGCCCGCCCTCCTCACTCTGAAACAAAACTCCCCGTCTTCGTGAACTCTCAGTTTTTCGTTGAATCCTCCTATCTTGTGGACTACCGCCATCGAAACGATATTGCAACCGTTTCCCACCTTGTACGCGTAACCAGCCCCGTTTGGTTTTGCGAATGCATCATAGAGCAAACCCGCTCGTTTTCTTGAGTTCTTATCATCCCAAGGGAGGGACGCGATTCCCAATGATTTGTCTTCTCTAAAATGCTTCAAGAGTCTCCCGATCGTGTCCCTTGGTGCAATAATGTCCGAATCTAGGAAGAAAATGTAGTCGGTTCCACTCGCTCTATCAAAGCAAATATTTCTTGCTCTGGGAATATTTGAATTCGCTACATCTACAGTAATGCTTTCATATTCTATTTCACGCTCTTCCTTGAACTTTTGTATTATCTGCATTGTCTTGTCGGTAGACTGGTTGTCCACGAAACTCAGCCTTATTCTCCTTTTGTCATAGTCAAAGTCCAAAATTGAACTCAGGACAGCAGCCAGACTCCATTCCCTATTGTACGTAGGGATGCCAATCGTAACAAGCGGCATTTCTTCTGACTGCAGACTTTCCAAAGGCTCGCACTATCCGTTTATCTTGTTGTTATGATAATTTTTCGGCGCAAAAGCCTATCTGCAAGACTCGGTTCATGTAACAGTGACCTCTCTCAACAACAGCCTGCATAACTTCCGGTTGACTGATTTCCAGGTCTGACTTGGAAGAGTAGAATGAGTTTCGTGTCCAGCGGTTGGTAGTACCTCTGGGTTACGTACTGCTGAAATGCGGTGGGAGTTGATTGAAAATCATTCGTGGTAATGACTAGAAACTGCGGCTGAATTGTTCCTATTTCCGACGTAGTGATTACTTTGATGAAAGGGTAGGTACCCTTGAGCGGAGTCTGGAGTGACTGGTTGATCGTCGGCTCCGAGTAAAGCTTTACATTATTCACTATATACACGATGGACACGTTTATCTGATCCAGCGCTGCGTAGTACCCGACTTCAAGCTCGGCTATTGCCAGATACGAATTGTTGTTGTGGTTACTGTTTACATAGCTCAAAATTGGAGAAATCTCATCGTAGCTACCGTAACCATTCTGATAGATAACCGGGACTGCAAGCGCATTGATCACCAACACCGACAGGGTCAGGGCAATCACGATTGCAGAGAGGTAGGGCACAATGGATCTCTTAAACCTGTAAAGACGAATGCGCTGGAAGGCCAGCTGCCCCATTCTTCCCATCATTATTAAAAGAATTAGAGAGGGGTACAGCGCAAAGTATGGTTTCCGATCAGGGTAGGCGAAGGCGAAAGCGAGTAATCCTACAAACAAGATTAGCAAGAAACCATCTGCCAAATTCTTCCGCCAGAAGAAGGAGACTATGAAGAAACACAGAACGAAGATAACCACAACAGTCCACAAAATGATATTTTCTGACTCGAGAGGGAAACCGTACGGATTCGTCGAAGAAACATGAAAGAAAACCTGGATGAAATTTTTGAAACCTACGAAAAAATACTGTCCTGATCCAATTGCTTTGACAGTGGCCTTGACGCTACTTAGCTGAAACCTCTGAACCAGATCGTAGTAAAACGGATTTACGCCATTTGCGGCAAGATCTGCCTGCACAGGTATGAACGCCCCTAATGCTGTGGCAAGATAAACTAGAGTTTGTCTCCATGGTGCTCCGCCTTGAAACTTGTTCCAATACAAGAACAAAAAGAGTACAAGAGCCACGGCCATCACAAGAGCAATGTATTTGGAATCGAGTGCTAGACCAAAAACGAGCCCACCTACTATCGATAGCTTGTAGCTCCTTTTCTTTACGACGCCTTCCCAAAATAGGAGTGCAGCTCCCATAATCAGCATGGTCGCAAGTGCCTCGATGTAGATCTGTCTGCTGTAAAGAATATCAAATCCATCAAACAGAATTGCTATTGAAGCAATCAGACCAGCAATTCTACCATACATCGATTTACCCAAGAAATAGGCTATCACCGCAGTTAGAGATCCCGCAAATACCGAGAGTAGCCTCAGCGTGTCAAGAGTAGCACCTTGCGCTGCAATCATAGCAGCGAGAAGATAGGTAAACAGGGGCGGTTGATCAAACATATAGGGTCTCGGCCATGCCCAGTTCGCAGCCAGAATTCCAATCCCTCGAGTCGCGTAAGTCAGCTCATCTGGAGCTGCAATTAGAGCAGAAAGATCGTAACCGCGAATTGCAAACGCGACAGAGAAAACCCCTAAAGCTAGAGCAAATTCCGCCAGTATCATTTTAGGGGAAGTAAAGAAGCCTTTTTCCATATTTGCACGAGCATCTCTGTTGGTTATCTTTAGCTGAGATAACCGAGCGCTTTCAGTCTCTCCTCGATTTTGCTCTCCTCTTCAGGAGACAGGTAGTACGTCGACTGCTCATTCGTAACTTCTTCTGAGTCCCAAGTTATCGGATTGGCTTTTAGAATCTCAGGTTCGAATACCTCGGACAAGACCCTTCCATCCATGTCTCTCGGAATCGGCAAATTCATTGCGTAGAGAATGGACGGTGCGATATCGTCCAGTTTCGCTCCTTCAATTCTCGATTGTTTGATGCCAGGTCCAGCAATGGCGACTATACCCCTTGGAGAATGTGTTCCGCACCAGACAGAGCTCTTGCTAAAAAGTGATTGCTGATCTACCTTTGCGGCGATTGGATCAAAACTGGTCAAGGCCTCCGTGGGTAGATACCCTGTATTTGGCAAGCAAACGATGTCGGGCGCATCAGCCAAGTGCGGACCTGAGAGGACTTTTTCTTTGGGCAAGGCGTACTCGAAGACGGTACTTCCTGTCTGCGGATCTCTAACCCCTGCTAACTGTTCTGCAATGTTGTCTCGGATGACTACGAAATCAGCTTCGTCGATACAACCTTGCGGCTCTCTCCCTTTTAGGTTGATTCTTAACCCAATCCCCGAAGAAATGAAAGCAGTTGTCTTGTCCCAATCGATCTTGCCTCCGTAGAAACCGTCATCGCCATCAGACTGGGTACTTCTCCAGCGAAGGGCCATTAATTGCCCCAATAATTTCCTCGCGCCAGGGACATCAAGTAGCCATTGGAGCCGCAGATCCAGCATTGTTTTCGCACCTAGGCGAAGAATGCTCGTTGACTTTCTAGGGGCAGTATAGTTCAGCCGAATGAATCCGCTTCTGCGAAGGTATTCGACTACATTGAATTGTTTGTTGATTGGTTCACCCCCATGATCTGATACCACGAAGATGTGAGAGTTGTCTCCAGCCAGTGCAACAAGTTTCCCTGCAATTTGATCCACTCTCTGGTAGAGAGTCAGCATTGATCCGGGCCTATCATAGAAAGAGTGCTGAACTTCGTCTGTCTCTTTGAAGACGATAAAAGCAAAATCCCAGTCAATTTGTTTCAACAAATAAACAGCTGCATCGCCCACCATTTGGACAGTATTGTTGAGTTCTTTGAGATAGAGACTTTTAATGTAGGACGGCGCCGTTCCGATGCGATAGTTGGGAATCCTCCTCTTGATATCAGCGCTCAGGGATGACGGGTACGTAAACCCATATTCAGGACCCGGAGCCATGAATCCACAAACGAGAAAACCGTTCACAGGCCGAGGCGGGTACGTGAGTGGCGTGTTTACCACTACGACTTTCTTGTTGTGTTGCCCCACAATCTCCCAGACATCTCTTCCATCTCGAAGCGTCGAGTTGACGCCGACATCGTCATAAGTGTTGGGT
>JBOGRL010000061.1:0-4099 GCA_050749505.1 Nitrososphaerales archaeon | reverse complement strand
ATTTCAACCACGTGTGAATAATCGATCTGGCCAAACGCGGGAACCCCGAACAACTCCTGCGCTTCAAAATACTTTCGGACTAATTCCACGTGTGCTTCAGATCGGCCTGTGAGCTTCAGGTAACGGAGTGTTTCCTCGTCCACAGGAAACACAGAAGCCGTCGCACCAAACTCTGGAGTCATGTTCGAGATAGTCGCGCGTTCTGCAGCGCTCAGGGCCTTCACACCATCTCCAAAAAACTCGACGAACGCGTCGACGACTCCAACTTGGCGAAGCTTTTGGGTAATCGTAAGGACCGCATCAGTAGCCGTCACCCCATCTTTCAGGAAGCCGCTCAAATGAACGCCGAATACTTTCGGCGTGACAAAGGTCACCGGTTGGCCGAGCAGCGCCGCTTCTGCCTCGATTCCACCCACTCCCCAACCCAGAACCCCCAGACCATTGATCATAGGCGTGTGGGAATCCGTGCCCACGAGAGTGTCCGGAAAGGCAAGAACTCTGCCGTCCTGCTGTTTCTTTTCCACCACCACGCTCGCAAGGAACTCCAAATTCACCTGATGCATGATGCCGGTGTCGGGCGGCACGAGTTTCAATTTTTTAAAGGCCTGCTGGGCCCACTTTAGGAACAAATAGCGTTCGCGGTTTCTCTCGATCTCCTTCTTCGCATTTATCTGAAACGCGTTCATGCTTCGGAAGGCGTCAACCTGAATTGAGTGATCGATGATCAGATCTATAGGAACTTCGGGCTCGATTATTCTGGGATCAAGCTTCAAGGACGCTGCGGCATCTCTCATGGCGGCGAGATCGACCAGCGCAGGAACTCCGGTGAGATCCTGCATCAAGACGCGCCCTACCTTGAACGGAATCTCCCTGTCTGCGGGATTCGTCGGATTCCACGAAGCGAGAGCCTCGATGTCCGAATCAGCGATGACTTTTCCATCCTTGTTTCGAAGCATTGATTCCAGCAAGATTCTGATTGAAATCGGGAGCTTGGAGATGTTCGCTTTTTTTGCGCCTAGGATTTCCTGCAGCGCAGGAAGGGAGTAGAACTGAACTATCTTTCCTGAAGAAGTTGTAAATTCATCCAAAACATTGATGATCTCCGCATTTGTAGTCAATTCCCTGAAAACACGACTCCTATTTCTGACCGTGTATTTCGTTGAATTTCTTGATATTTGAGCATTGCCGGTTCTGGTTGCGAGTTTGAGAGCCAGCGGATCTTGGGAAAAAAAGTCTGACTCTTTGTGGGTTATGTTTATCTAGAGATCAGGCAATAAAACAAAAAAGCGATCTCAAAAAAAGCTTTGGGGGAGAGTTTCGGAATTTTTGAGGCGTTCCTACGAGAATGCAGCGGTCATAGTCAGCGCCGTCAGGACGCCCATCGGAAAGTTTGGTCGGACGCTCAAAGATTATCCCGCGCCAAAACTCGGCGCGCTGGTGATCAGGGAGGCCCTGAACAGAGCTCGGGGCATCAAGGAAAACGACGTTTCAGAAGTCATCATGGGAAACGTGGTCTCGGCTGGACTGGGCCAGAATCCCGCGAGGCAGGCCTCGATATTTGCAGGGCTCCCCGTCGAGATCGGTGGTACTACTGAAAACAAGGTCTGCGGGTCAGGTCTAAAGTCGATAATGCTCGCAGCTCAGGCGGTCAGAGCTGGCGATTCGGACTGCATAATCGCTGGTGGAATGGAGAACATGAGCCGGTGCCCTTACCTTCTGAAGGACCAGAGATGGGGGCTAAAGTTCGGCGACTCGAAGGTGCTTGATTCCATGTTGCTAGATGGATTGTGGGAGGTTTACAACGATTATCACATGGGAGTGACCGGCGAGGTTGTCGCAAAAAAGCACGGAGTGACTCGGGACGAGGCTGACAGATTCGCGCTGGACTCCTACAGGAAGGCGAGTAGGGCAATTTCCGACGGGTCATTCAAGCAGGAAATAGTTCCCGTCGAAGTAAAGCTTCCGAGCGGACTTGTCGGGAAATTCGAAGTTGACGAATGCGTAAGGTCAGACGCTACTCTGGATGGACTCAAGGCGCTGAAACCGGTTTTCAAGCCGACCGGCATCCTGACCGCCGGCAACTCTTCCCAGCTATCCGATGGTGCTGCGGCGGTGGTGGTGACATCAGAGGCCAAAGCAAGATCAAGAAATCAGGAAATCCTTGCGAGAATCGTCGAGTACGGCCAGGCGGGAGTCAAACCGGAGTTTGTCATGGAAGCGCCCATCCCCGCGTCCAAAGCCGTGATGAGAAAGGCAGACCTGACAATCAACGATATCGATCTGGTCGAGCACAACGAGGCGTACTCCACGGCAAGCATAGTCGTCCAGAGGGAACTCGGCGTCCCTGATAGCAAGTTCAACGTGAACGGCGGCGCGATTGCTTTAGGGCATCCGATTGGCTGTTCGGGTGCGCGGCTGGTCGCGACGATGATATATTCGTTGAAGGGAAGGGAACTTCATCGCGGTCTAGTCACACTGTGCCTGGGCGGCGGCGAAGCTGTTTCCATGGTGCTGGAAGTATAGGTGCGTCGCTCCCCTTTCGACGTGATCGAGTTGTGATGCTCGCGAGATCGGCGCAAACGAGGTAAGTGGAGCATCGCGGGTTGCAGGTCAAGAAAAGGGCGGGGTCGTGTTAATACCCCGTGACTCCGCCGCAGTTTGAAATGGAGCGGTCTAGAGAAAATCGTGCGATTCAAGATTACGCAGGAACAAGAGCTTTTGAGACAGACGGTAAGCGACTTTGCTCTTGCCGAGGTATCTCCTCTCGCGTCAAAAATTGATTGGGAGCGAAAGATCCCTGATGGCTTGCTTGGAAAACTTCCTGGCCTTGGGCTATACGGCATCACGATTCCGGTTACTCTGGGAGGTGCGGGCGCAGACTTTCTCAGCCTCGTGATCGCAGTCGAGGAGTTGTCCAAAGCCTCCGGCTCGGTTGGCGCCGAGATCTCCTTCCACAACGGAGTTGTTTGCGAGGCTCTGCTTCTATCTTCAAATTCCGAACTCAAAGAATCTTTGCTACCAAAACTCGCTACCGGGACGATCGGCGCTTTCTCGCTTGATCCAAAATCAACGATCACGTGCAAGATAGAAGAAGAAGACAGTATCATGGTCAATGGATCTTCGCGCTACGTAATGAGCGCGGCGTCCGCAGGAATTTTCCTGTTTGCTGCAAGGACCGGCGATGATGGCAGGGCGATAATTTGTTTTTCAAAAGATCAGCTGGATTCGGGGTTTACCGTCGGCGGGGCAGAGAAGCTCCTTGGCATGCGGGCAGCTGACACGGCACGAATTTCATTCAGCAGCGCGAAACTGCCGGTGGAGTCGCTCGTTTTTGGGCTCGAGAATACCGAGATTGCCATGGAGCAACTACTCGCAAGGTCTAGGCTCGCCGTCGCGGCGCAGGCTCTGGGGATTGCGCAAGCTTCGCTGGACGCAGAGATCAATTATGCAAACGAGAGATCACAGTTCAACACGAAGATTGGGAATTTCTATGCAATCCGGGACTATATCGCGACGGATGAAATAAGCATCCAGACCTCTCGCTCGGTTACCTACTCCGCCGCCTCGGATCTGGACGCTCTTCAAAATCAATCTTCTTCTTCATCTTCTGGGCGGGACAGCGCGATGGCCAAAGTCTCTGCTTCGAACGCGGCTGTGCAGGCAGCGAGACATTCGATACGAGTGCACGGGGGATACGGGTTTATCAGGGATTACCCCGTTGAGCGATTCCTTCGGGATGCTAGGCTAACCCAACTCTACATTGAGTCAAACGAGGCCCTGAAATCCTTGATTGCCGGCTCGTTGTTGAGCGTTTGAAATTCCTTTCTGGCACTTTTCTCAGAAAATCATCTTCTTTGGGCAAATGCCGCGGCGGAACATATGCTTGACGTTCGTCGAGAGCACTGCCCTAACAAATATAGACATTATAGCTGCCGTCACCCCTCCCCCTAGGGGGTCCCCTATTGTTTTCAATGAGATATTGCATGAAACCAATTGAAATGTTACAAAATTTGTATGATGGCCACAAAAGCAATAGTTAGGGCAGAGGACATCGAGCGCAAGTGTGCCCCTACTCCCCGGATTCGACCGGGTGTGACGC
>JBOGRL010000060.1:0-3235 GCA_050749505.1 Nitrososphaerales archaeon | reverse complement strand
ACTTATCTTTCAACATCCACAGTCTAAACAACCAAATGAACAACCCACTTCCTAGAATCAGCGTGACAACCCAAATCACTCCAGCTACCGGCTTTAATTCTCCGGATATTCAAATTGGAAATGTCAGCGGCTCGACATACTATTATCTGGCAACAGCAATCATTGTCATGGCCTGCGCTCTGGTGTATCTGAAATCCAGAGGGGAAGGAAGGAAAGGCGCCCGCCGCTATATTCTCGAATCCCAGCATCCCGGCAAACTCGCAACCCTCATCGCCCTGGGAATGATTGTACTGATGTTTTTTGGATTCGAGGAACTGGTCCGCCGTTTGGCGTTGATAGCAGCTCCGAGTAACCCCAGCCACATAACATTCGACCCGGCTCAGTATCTTGTATTGTTTGCATTTGGGGCCATAGTCGCAACCTCCTCTTTTGGATTGTTTAGTTTGTTTAGGGCCAAGAGATCCGCGGTGTCGGCGATTTCACAGCGCCCGAACGTCAGAGTATCGGAAAACAAAGCCGAAGAGTTCAGAGCAGTTCTTGATCGGGCTGCGGATTCTTTGGGCCACGATTCTGATTACCGTTCGACGATCATTCAGACATACAAGGCGCTTTGCTCTGTACTCGAAGAAGGCGGGATACACGAAGAAGCCAGTCTGACCCCACGCGAGTTTGAGCTTGTGGCTGGGCGGAAACTAGGAATACTCTCAGAATACCTGCACGAAGTTACGCTACTTTTCGAGAAAGCGCGGTACGGCAACGAAGATATTGACTCCGAAGAAGTGTTCAGAGCAAAAGAATGTTTGCGCAGTCTGAGTTCAGAGATCGAGCGAAAATCCGCAAGATCGTATCCATTAGTACCACAACGCGAAACACCAAACAATTGATCAGGAGCGTAAGAAAGTATCGTGCGCAAGCTTACCTTAGTAATTTATGCCGTCGCGTTCTCTCTTTCGGCTATAGTCTCGTTCTTTGCGACAAATAATCTGGTAGCAATCCTGACTGTCATCTTTCTACTTTTCATCTCAAGCCTCTTCTTGATGCGCGACATATGGAATATTTCTGGTGGATGGAGAATGAGGTCGGCTGGGAGAGAGAAAGGAGAGCATGAAAGGCAAACAGGTGATTTTGCTGGTGTTTCGCTATATTTGAAGGGGGCGCTGGAAGGCTCAGACTCTTCGCGCAGGGAAGTGGCGACAATACTCAGGGAAGCACTCCTAGACAAATACGCAGAATCAAAGGACTATCCGGTTCACTGGATCTATACGGACGGAGGCAGAGACGCCATTGCGGGGATACTAGGCATAAATAGCGATCTGATTGACGTTCTGGAACCACCGAGCAAGCCTTTGACACCGGCCCGCAGAAAATTCCGGAGAAAGCAGCAACAAGATTTTGAGTACAAGTGGAAGCTGCAACGCGTCTTGAGCTTGGTAGAAACTCGCAAGTCGTAATAAGTAAAGCAGGCAAAAGATGATCCAATAGCATGACAGAAAGCGTTTCGGAGAACAGTGTTGGTCAAGAAATACTAGGTGAGCTCTGCAAGGTGATTGTCGGCAAGAGAAAGGTCTTGGAGAATGTTTTGATCGCGATACTCTCTGACGGACACGTGCTCATCGAAGATTACCCTGGCCTCGCAAAGACTCTCGTGGCAAGATCTTTTTCGGAAGCGCTCGGGTGCGTATTCAGGCGAATCCAGTTCACTCCCGACCTGCTCCCTGCAGACATTACGGGCTCCTTCATCTTGGACAGGAGAACTTCTGACTTTGAGCTGAGGAAGGGCCCTATCTTCACAAACGTTTTGCTCGCGGATGAGATCAACAGGGCCCCGCCTCGAACTCAATCTGCATTGCTTGAAGCGATGCAGGAAAGACAGGTTACGATAGAGAATGATACCCTGAAACTGGAAAGGCCGTTTCTCGTGATAGCGACGCAAAACCCGATAGAATACGAGGGGACTTACCCTCTGCCGGAAGCTCAGCTGGACCGCTTCATTATGAAACTGGAGATAGGCTACCCCGAGGCTGGCGAAGAAGTTGCAATACTGGAAGCCAGGGACGCTAGGAAATCTGATGAATTTGCGGTTAGAAAAATCGGAGAGCCGAAGAAAGTCTTACAGATGCAAAAGTCTGTCGAGGATAAAGTTTACGTCGACAAGGCGGTCTTCAAATACATGGTGGAAATCGTGCGTCAAACGAGGCAGCACAAGAGCGTGCAGGTGGGTTCAAGCCCGAGAGGCTCGCTCGCACTCTTGAAGCTCTCAAAGGCAAGGGCCTGGCTCTCAGGTAGGAGCTTTGTGTTACCCGATGACGTGAAAGCTGTAGCGATTAGCGCTCTGTCTCACAGAATTATTCTGCAACCCGAGCAGTGGATCAGCGGTGGAAAGACGAGTAACATCATCAGCGAAATCTTGGGCAAAGTTCCAGTTCCAAAAGTGGACTAGGCGTTTTCTTGCTCACAAGTAAGACTACCGGCCTTCTAGTAATTTCAATATCATCAATCTTCTTGGGCTTTTTTGTTCGAAACCCGTACGCGGTCCTCGTTGCAATTCCTCTGACCACGTACGTCGTCCTTTCTCTTTTGATCCGGTCTGATCGTGTACACACTAACGTCACAATTGGTCGTTCGCTGAGTAAGGATTCTATGTATGAAGGTGAGACAGTTCATGTAACCCTCGAAGTTCATAACCGCGGCAGGAAGCTCGAGTTCTTGCAAGTAACCGATCAGTTACCAAAGGAACTAGTTGTTTCACGGGGCAGCAGCACCCGCGTGCTTGATCTGAATCCAGGTGAATCTTTTTCTTTCTCATACGAGATCACCCCAAAGCTATACGGTTTTCACGAGCTCGGCCCGACGACTATAGGGGTGAATGATAGCCAGTTCATGCTTTCCCAGAAAAAGGTCTTTCCTGACAGCGCAGTTACTCTGAAAGTGCTTCCAAAGATTCAGTACATTCCCAAAATCAGCATCAGCCCAAAGCGAACTAAAAACTGGCCGGGTGAAATCGTTGCGAGAAGACCTGGCCCTGGAATGGAATTTTACAGCTTACGCGAATACGCAGAGGGCGATCCGATCAGAAGAATAAACTGGAAATCATCCTCCAAGTCTGCGGGAAACAGACTTTTCACAAACCAGTTCATGGTGGAGCTCGGCGGGGATTCAATAATCGCCGTTGACGTGAGAACGATTTCTTCTGTGGGAGAACCGCCGGATTCGACTGATGCTTATTCAGTGAGGG
>JBOGRL010000059.1:0-2680 GCA_050749505.1 Nitrososphaerales archaeon | reverse complement strand
GGGCTGATCTCGCGGTTTCCTCTTGGGAAGAACTTTCGCATCGCACTGAAAACGCAACATTCGGGAAGAAGTAATTTTGTCAGCTCGAGGGAAAAATCGAAAGCGCTTCGGCTCGGATTTACGCGGGCAGCTGAATATCCGTTTGTTATCCCGTTCAAAAAACTCCTGAGGAACAAATTAGGAATCACGCTGGATTTGCGGATTTATGAAAATGGGCTGGATGTTGCAAGGGACCTTTCGCTCTTGAAGTTGGACCTGGGCATTGCGCCAGTGTTGACCGAATTCATGCTTTGCTCGCTGGGAGCCCCAATGAAGATTCTCGCTCCAGCGGGCTCTGGAGGATCAAGCATAGTCGAGAGAAAGAGCAGCAGTAGTTTGATTTCTGACTTGAGCGATCCAAGGGTAGCTTCTACTAAACTATCTACCATGGAATTGCTGCTCAAATCATCCATCAACAAGCGCATCCTGCCTGATGCAAGCAAGATCGTTTATTCGCAAACTCCTAACGACATTATGAAATCTCTCGCTACAAACCAAGTCGATGCGGCTTGCTTATGGGAACCATACGCGACCATCCTCACCAACAAACGGGAAGATTTCGACAAATTGGTAGATTACAACGAAATCGGAGATCACCTCTGCTGCGCGCTAGCGGCGGGTAATCACCTGCCAGATAGGCTCATCCAAAACATTGTGAGGCTATTCGTCGAATCTCTGGAGATTTTCAGTAAAGAGCCCGAGTGGCACCTGCGTGCTTACTCCGCGCTCACTGGATTTGATGGAAAACTCATGATGGAAGTTTTCAGAGAATATTCATATCCATTGGAGCTAGAGCCTAAGCTGATTTCGAAGCAATTTGAAGAAGCGGGGGTTCAAGTTCCATCGCCAGCATCCATAGAGAACATGATATACAATTTCTGAATGAGCTGTCCCATGGCTACATCAGGACGCTGCTCGCTGGTCTGATGTCTTTCACGGTTAAAAGACCTGGCGCAGCTTCCACAACCCTGGGTACCGAATTGATCATGATAGCAGCGGTCGCCGTGTCGCCGGGTGTTCCTCCAGGAATCCGCAGAGAGATCCGTGGGTTCCCGATGAGCTCAATTTCATCGTGGGCGTCTTTTGCTCCAGCATACATCTCGATATGGTAGGTTGCAATCTTCCTTTCTTTGAAATAAGCTTTCGCGTCCTGAACCAGGCCGAGAACATGTCCCGCTTCGATCATCCCAAAGTGTTCTGTTGGAACAGGAACGGTTGCAATTTTGGCAGAAATCCTTTGCTCGATTCTTTCCGGGGAGAAATTCAGCGCGGCGCAGGTCATCGCTATTGATTCTGGCAGGCCGATGTGTCCGAACTTTCCAGTCCTCAAGTTTTCTTCAAACTGCTCCAAATTCAATCCGACTCCGACCTTGCTTTGAAAAGGTAGCCTCCGCTTTGTCGCATCGAGGATGCGCGTTGCCCTTATTTGCGTGACTCCAGTGCATATTCCGCTCAGAGTGATTGCAAGTACGTCTAGAACAAATCCCGGATTTACGCCGGTTCCCAGAAGAGTTACGCCTTCCTTCCTTGCGGCATAATCGATCTCTCTGGCAATTTCTGCGTGTCCAAACCACGGGTATGCCAGTTCTTCGCACGTACTTACGACGTCAACTCCGTTTTGGCAGAATTCAATTAGTTGATTTTTGGTTGTTGAAAGAAAAGAGGTCGTCGCGTGGAGTACAATATCCGCCCTTTCATACAATCCCTCTGCGGTTGGCCGGACGGTTATTCCAGTTGATCTGTCCAGGCCGACAATGCTGCCGAGATCTTTCCCCACCAGAACGGGGTTCGAATCTACTGCGCCCACCAGCTCTATTTGGTCGTTTCTCAATATAGCCAGCCTAGCAATTGAAGCTCCTATGGGGCCGAGGCCGAATGAGATTACCTTCCACTTTTTGCTCAAAAGCCATCTGGAAACGTCAGAAATCCGAATACGAGTAAAAGCGTTGTCTCTCATCAAAAAAAAGAGTGAAAATAATTTTTAGTTGTTGGGCAACAGTTTTTCGCTTCGTCAATCAATAAGAAGGGTGCGGAATCTCGCCCTTGAGAGTCTCTAGACTGTGAGTTCGCCAAGCGCTCCCCAAGGCAACGTCGAGGTAAACACGCTCAATAGGCTTGTCGAGACGATTCAAGATGTTCAAAACGGTCTCGACACAGACGTGATTGCTAGCTGGTATAGCGTGATTGAGAGCGATTCGAAAGCGCTCTGCCCCACAGAAGAGCTTCGTGAGAGCATTCAGGTCGTTCAGAACGCCGATCTTCCGATGAAGTTTGAATTCAGGGCTTCAAAGAGAGCGATTCCCTACGTCATCGACGCGGTTGAAAGCAACCTCAACTCGATGCCATTTGCGACCAGGCTCTACTTTCAGAAATTTGAAGAGATCATGCAAAGGCAACTAGCGAGCTATCTGCAAAAGATTGGAACTGCCCAACCGTAGCTCTCAGAGAAATAGAGCGCCGAAATCGGCTTGGCTTGCCTATTTGCTGAAGACTCGCCGTTATCAATTTTTTCGAGGGTTTCTTGTTACAGATAACGGCATTGCTACCTTGCCTCAATCGTAGGAAGACTGCTGGCGCCGAAATACGAACTCACGAGATCTGCTTTATTTCGAAGAGACCTGACGCAGCTGTATAGCTTACG
>JBOGRL010000058.1:0-2314 GCA_050749505.1 Nitrososphaerales archaeon | reverse complement strand
GTCCAGATCCATCTGAACCTCCTAGCCCGGAGATGATGAACGCTACCTCGCTGTCCACCAGGTTCTGCCTTATCTCGGAAATCTTGTCGCGAGCGATCCCCCTTACCTGAAACGGGGATGACTTGCCGCTTCCGGTCGCGTTGAGCAGGATTTTCTCGCCGTTTGTGATGTTTGCGACATCGTGGTCGTCACAGGTCAGGTAAACAAAATGCTCCAAAAGCTTGCTTTCTTTCGACAGCTGGTTAGCTATCTTGCAACCGGCGCTCCCCACGCCAAACACTGCGACTTTGCGGCCATAGCCAGGATTCGAGTAAGGAAAATCAGTTAGTTTGAATATCTTCTCAGACAAGGAAAAACTGCTCGGCCGGCCTAGAGAAAGATTTGATTTTAATTCCGATGCTCAGCTAATTGTCAATCTTATGTCAATATACTTTTGTCTATAGAAAAAAACTGTAATTATACTCTATGCTAGACGCTGGGAAGCACGCGAAGTGTAGAAGAGGTAGCGCCGATCACATTGACATTAATATGGCTACCGAGCAGGTCATTTGAGTTCACTTGAGGGAGGGTAAGCAAGCAAGGTTTGTAAGCAAAATTCCTGCCTACAAAGGCGTTTTTGACAGCCTCATCCACCAATATGGAACCCTTCCAGCCAACCCATCCCGAGTTCACTTCTCTCTGTATCTGTTTTACTAGCGTCGTCATCCTTGAGGATCGATCCTTTGCTGTCGCTGAATCAACCTGGTCTTCCATAAGGGCAGCTTTGGTTCCCGATCTGGCACCAAACCTTGAGATATTGACCACATCCGGTCTTGTCCTTCTCAAGAGCTGTTGAGATTCCTCGAACTCTGCTTCGGTTTCGGAGGGAAAGCCAACTATCATGTCCGTGCTGAGCGTGATAGAGGGAATAGCCCGCCGCAGCGAATCAACCATTGCGTAATACTCCTCCACAGAGTAACCCCTCTTCATTGCCTTGAGAATCCTATCGCTGCCCGACTGGACGGGCAGGTGGACGAACTTGAACACCTTGTCATCCTTGAAGCACTCAATTAGCTCCTCAACAAGGTTTTTGGTCAATAAAGGATTCATCATCCCCACACGAATCATGAAATCGCCCGGAATCCCTGAAACCTCCCTCAGGAGGCTGGGGAGAGATGTGCCTGAATCCCGCCCGTAAGCCGCGTTATCCGTAGAGGTGAGCCAGATCTCCTTCGACCCTTGAGACAGGAGCAGCTTTGCCTCGGTCACGATCTCATCTTGAGGATAGCTGAATACGACACCCTTTACGAGCTTAACCTGGCAGAACGTACAGCTGCTTAAGCAGCCGGATGAGATTTCTACTATTCCGACCACCCGGTTCAACCTGCTCCTCGGCAGCCCAAGCTTCACAAGATTCCTGTTCGAATCGAGCGAAACCGCTTTCTTGCCAGAAAGCGTATTCTCAATAGCCGGCAAGATGCTATCCAGGTTTCCGGGCCCGATCATGCTCAAATTCGGATCAATCTGAGCTATTTTTGCAGGGTCAGCTTTCGGAAGGCAACCGGCGACTATGAGCTTGTTTTTTCCTCCCTGAGAGATTTCTCTGATTCTGCTGAGCATCCTCTGCTCTGTCACGGACTTTACGCTGCAAGTGACGAGCACGCTCAGGTCAGCGCCAGTCTCCTCCTCGACCAATCTGTATCCGCCCTGCTCGATCATGCCGCGCAAAATTTCAGTGTCGGCAAGGCTGGCAGAACACCCGTGGCCTTCGACATACACTTTTTTCCTGAGAGATTGGGCCGCCATTCTTCAGTTCGAAACTCTGGTTTCCAACCAATATGCTCCGCCTCGTATTTCTATTGTTATCTCTGAGCGTTCAGGGAAGGCTCATAACTCTGGCGCAGGAAGAGGAGAGAAACTGATGGCCGTTGCCAAAGAAGCCAAAGCACTCGATAATTATTGAAGAAGCTTCTCTTGAGCTTGTCCCTCAAAAATTTTGGAATCACGTTTCATGCAAGCATGTAGAGTCTAGGTTTGGCGTGCAACCGAGCAAGCAATTGCTCGACGACAATTTTCACCATGCGATGATAACGAAATTACCGAACCCAGAGAAAAGAGGAAGGCCGGACATCGTGCATATTGCTTTGCTCGATATTACGAGTACACCCGCCTACTTTGATGGTCTGGTGCAGGTCTACATACATACGGTTGGAAACAGCACCATCAGGATCAATGGAGGAGTTCGCCTGCCCCGCACCTTCCAAAGATTTTCGGGAGTAATTTCGAAAATTCTTTCCAACGAAACAGATGAACAAGAAAAGAGGCTGTTTGAATA
>JBOGRL010000057.1:0-8312 GCA_050749505.1 Nitrososphaerales archaeon | reverse complement strand
AGACATTATAGCTGCCGTCACCCCTCCCCCTAGGGGGGTCTCCTATTGTTTTCAATGGATTCATGTATGAAACCAATTGAAATCTTACAAATCTTGTATGGCATTCGTGGGAGTATTAACGGCTCATTAAGTTGATTGACTAGCTAATTAATTAATTAATTAATTTCCTAAAGTTTGTTGCTTTGATTCCTCTACTCTTGGCAGTTCGCTTGATAATGACTTTACTCCTTCTCTTTGTCCGTAACATTTGCGTTGTGACATTTGTAAATTAGACATGGTGAAAGAGCCGTGTAATATAGATTACTGTAATATTACTGTAACCAAAGCTGTTACGCTTCGTCACCAGGCCCCCTCAGTAGAGGGGGTCGGGAGAAGTAAGATCTTACTTCTCTCCGCCCTTACGTCCTGCCTCACTTCTTTGTTCTCTTTCTTTCTCGCTCAGCCCTTCGGTTTCATGTTTTTCCTTCAAGGCTTCGGCTCCTTTTCTTCCTGCTTCACTTCTCTTGTCATCTGTCATTGATTTTCTTTTCACCTCTTTTTGTTTTCCTTTCAACTGTTTTGGAAAGGAGAAGTATTTGAAATCAATGTGTGGCAAGTATAGATTATTCCTTTACGAGGGTTTTCCTTTGACAATTTGTTTAGCTTTGAGATTTGCGAACTACTACTTGGTGGACAAAGGCTCTTTTCGAGATCTCTTGGAGCGAAAGGCGATGGCGCAAGAAAGAGTGCTATTTCTTTTATCCAAACTTTTGTTTTGCCTTTGCAAATGCCCTAACTTTTACTGTGGGAAAAGAGAGAAACTGATCACCAAGAGACATAGAGGATTAGAGGTGATCAAGGTTAGCCAAGGACTAAATAACTTGGAAGTTATCCAATGTGCCTGGTGTCGAAAAGAGAAATGCCAGAAAATGAAAAAGACAGCAAACGCGGTTTAGCGTCCGCTTCCGAAGAAACTAAAGAACGTGTTGCAAGCGAAGGCGGTTCTGCTCCGCACGATGAAAGGGGACTACAAGCATCCAGTGAAGAGACGAGAGAAAGAGTATCTAGAATGGGAGGAGAAGCTCATGGTGGAGGCTCAAGTGAGGAAGAAAGTAACGAAGGTAGCGGCGGAGGTCGCGGTTTCGCCGGTATGTCCGAAGAGGAGCGAAAGAGGATCGCTTCAAAGGGCGGTCAGCACTAGAGTAGAATAGAAACCAAAATTTTTCCTTGACGAAGCTAAAAGCTGAGGGGGGAGTTGCCCTGAAAATTGGGGTTCAAGGGTTTGCTTTCTCCCCAAAAGCTCGCTTCGTAAACAGGACAATACACAAAAATCCTGGTCCCGACATGAATCACGCTCGGTTTTGAAGGAAAAAGGGGGACAATTTTTTTTGGGAGACAAAAAATAGGTGTTTTCCCTCGGCCACTGAAGGCAGGACTTTTTTGAAGCCACTTGACGGCGCGTGAGGAGCTATACTTGTACAAGTCTCTTTGGATGATTAAAGTAAGCATAAGATAATCCATTCAGCGAGCCTGCCAATCAAACCGCGAAGAAATTCGCGCCGATTCATAAACCTAGGTTTTCAGCAGTCCTGCAGCTTTCAGAGTCTTCTCTATATCTTGAAATGCTTTGTAAATTACAAAGAGAGTCGGGGCTAGAATGGTTCCACATACTAGCAATATTGGAAAATTAAGGGCTGAGCTTGCCGCGTGAATTGTCATCATCGAAATAACGGCTAAAGCAAATGATCCGTGATAGAACGGTGAATCTTTGAACCTTTTCTAGGAAAGCTGTTCCGGTGAGCTAGACTACTCCAGCGATCGCGGCCTGAAACGTAACCAAGAACTATGCCTGCATTAAGGGGCCACGTGATAAAGTACGCAAGATGGAGGATCAGGAACATACCGCCCAAAGTAGCCGCATAAATGCGGAGTTTTCTCAGGGATTCTAGATTCCTTGTAAATTTCAGGAGAGCCTGGTTTCTGACTAGCATAAAGACAGAAGTGAAAGCAATTAATCCAAGAGCGAGGAATCCAAAGATGTCCCCGGGTAGGATCAGGTGTATGTATGTTGAAGAAGTAGAATATCATTTTTTGTGAAAAATCGCACTCTAACTTTGGCACATTTCTACAATTTTTGAAAGGAGGGATTGAAAAGCGCAAAAAACTAGTGCCGAGAGTTTTCGGAATTTTTTTCAAAAACATTTCAATGAAGGGGGCCCTAGTTGTCAGATGAGTCGCTACCATCATCGTCACTGTGGTGATGTCCATTACTTGTTCCGCCAAGTGGAGATTGCGAGATTCCTGCCCCGGCAATAGGAGGTATTTGCAGTATTGTTTTACGAATTCCCAGATGAAGATGACGGTCAGAAGAACCCGCCCATCGGATCGATTTTTTTGAGACATGTATGTGCGCAATCAAATTCGCTAAAAGGTTGGGGACGGCCTGATATCTTCACGCAAGAGGAAAAAGTAAATTGCAAGTCGTACCCGTGCTTATTGAAGACCTCGAGGATTCTCATTGGCTCTCCTGCCGAAACCAGTAGCCACTCGTTCCGAGCGAGTCCGTCTTATACCATGTGCCGC
This sequence comes from Nitrososphaerales archaeon, assembly GCA_050749505.1. GTDB lineage: Archaea > Thermoproteota > Nitrososphaeria > Nitrososphaerales > CADDZS01 > DATLTL01. The sequence goes on along the minus strand of JBOGRL010000057.1, from coordinate 5,750 downwards.
TTACATTCACCTCAGTTGGTGAGAGTGTTATCGTTTCTCAAAGGGATTGAGGCCACCAGCTCACGCCAAAACTCCAAATTATCAATCTGGCAAAGAAGGACGCCGATCTTTCACTATTCTTGCCAACCTGAGTGTGAATAGACAGATGCACCCCTCACATCAGGCACAAAGGCGAGAATCTTAACGACCTAGTGAAATGCCATCAGCCCAAGCGCAGGGTTGTTAAGAGGAGCGCGTCATGGCTCAACCGGTTCAGGAAGCTCGTTGTCAGATTCGAAAAGAAGGCGGAGAACTATCTGAGTCTAATCCAATTCGTCTGCTCCATAACAGTCTACCTGAGAATAATTTTGGGATAGGTTCCAAGCAAAACTCGAGTCCATATTTGAGATTCAATAGTTTCTTTGAGCTACTCGGAAATTTTTCAGGTAGATATGACAATCTCTACCGGTACATTCTTTCGTACGTCTCGAACAGCTCCTGAATTCTAGGATCTGCCCTGGCTTTGGCAGCGAGCGGCGAGTACTTGAGAACTTGAAGAGCTATTGTGTGCGACTCGATTGCTTTGTGCATTTGTTCAAAGAAACTATCTAGGTCACCGAGAGCGCAATAAATCAGTCCGATTCCATTGATGGTTACCGATCCTTCCTTGGAGGATTTCTCAAGCACTTTGATTATTTGCGCTGCTTTTTCTCGGTCGCCCTTGACGGCAGCCAGATACCCCTCCCAAAAATCATTTTCCGCATTATCACTGTCTAGCTTTCGAAGAATCTGAATAGTGTCAGCTGCTTTCTCGTATTGTCCTTTGCTGACGTGGTAGTCCATCATGCTGTCATAGGTCATGTATGGAGCAAACTTCACCGACATCTCCCAAATATCCAAGGCCTCAGATTCTCTACCAGCCCAGAAATACTCGTCACCAAGGCTGGTCACATTCCAGGGTTCAAGCGGGTCCAGATGGTACGCTCTCTCCCTCAATTTGATAGATTCGTTAAGATCTCCTTGACCACCTATGATACTCGCCAAATTGGAGTAAGCATCAGCCAAGTTTGGATTAATTTCTATTGCTCGGCGAACCTCTATCTCGGCGGCGCGAAGATTATCCTCCATCAACTCTACGGTAGCGAGCGTAGAATGTGCCTCCGCGAGCGTGTCTTTAATCGCAAGTGCTTTTCCAAGAGAGACTCTGGCATTCTCGATAGCTTGTTGGAACGGAATGTGGCCATAAGTTGAGAGAGATCGGTAGCAATGCGCTTGTCCTACATACGCTTTTGCAAAGTTCGGATCTCTTTTGATTGCTCTTTCAAATAGATTCAGGGCGTCCCTTACAGCGGCTTCTGCTGTCTCGTGCAACAGTTCTCTTGCTTGCAAGAAATAGGTGTAAGCAAGAATATCTTCCGTTTCCTTCTCTTCTAAAGCAGATCGCGATGCGAGACCAAGAGTCGCTGGAATCGACCCAGTAACGTTTGAGGCAATGTCGCTTTGAATTGAAAAAATATCGTCGAGGTCTTTATCGTATCTCGAAGACCAAAGATGACTTTCAGTGTTGGCATCAATAAGATCTACGATGACGCGAATCTTGTTCCCTGCCTTTCTAACGCTTCCTTCTATGAGAGTTCCAACTCGAAGCTCTTTTCCTATCTCTGAAATCTTCATGTCTTTATTCTTGTAGCTCATTGCGGAGGTACGCGCGATCACTTCAAGTCCTTTCACCTGCGATAGCCTGTCGATTAGTTCCTCGGTAAGTCCATCTGCGAAATACTCGTCGTCTGAATTAGGACTCATGTTGACGAATGGCAAAACGGCAATGCGCTTCTCTTCATTCAGGTTTGATGAAGAAGGCGTGCTCTCCTGGCTCCAGGGCATCATTATCTTGTAAACTTCAATTGACTGGGTTACATTTTTTAGTGACACGCTACCCATGCTCGTCATTGGAGTCTTGATCTTGTTTTGCACATGGTCGAACGCTTGGCGAGTTAGGCAGACGCCATCGACCTCCGCAAGAGTTTGTATTCTTGATGCTATGTTAACGGCATCTCCAAGGACATCGCCTGCTTTGTGAACAACGTCTCCAACATGTATCCCAATGCGAAGCCTGATCTTCGATTCCTCCCTCGATGGGAGGTTGTATTGATGAAGAAACTCTTGAATCTCGATTGCACACTTTACGGCGTCTAGAGTGCTTTCAAATTCCACCAGAAAAGAGTCTCCGATCGTTTTGATCTCCCTTCCTTTTCGCTTTTGGAAGAAAGGTCTCATGAGCTCGTTGTGCCTTTCAAGCAGCTTGAGCGCCTGATCCTCGTCTGACTGGGCGAGATAGGTATAGCCGACCATGTCGGTGAACATTATCGCCGCGAGTCTGCGCTCTTCTTCCGCCAACTGATTTCGTCCTTTATCAAAACCCACGACACCATAAAACCGTTTGTTCGGTCAAAGCGGAAAGTATCAATAACAATGCCACTTTTGGAAGGGGTCCTGATAGACTTCTGGCGGAGTTAACCCTGAAGAAAACACTTTGAGGTACTGTTGCGAACTTTTGTGACCTTAGTTGTTGCATATTCCTAGAGTGGTAGGAGTAAATTATTCAAGTCTCTTCAACAAGTTTGTTGAGAAATCAACACGGGATGAGAAAAAAACAAGGAATAGGGAATGGTGGAAATGGGAGAAGATCTTTCGGATGTACTTTTTGACCATTAGTTGAAGTAAAGCGGATTAGAAAACCGGAGTCTTCTAGCATATCTTTTTGATACTGGCATCGCCAACCTTCCAGCGATCCGCCCTCGGGTAGCCCTTCTCTGGCAGAGAGTAGAGCAAAATTTCCCTCTTTCCCTGCGATTTAGGGAAATGTCGATGTTGTCGAAAGCAACTCCGCAAAAGTCGCAACGGGGATGTTCTTCTTCGGCCTTCTTTTCAGAAGGATTATTGCTCTTTCTGACCTTGCGCGATCCCGAGTCATGATCGGAAATTTGAGGAACCATGTCGAAGGCTCTCAGCTACCTTTCCCGCAGACCAAGCAGGTCGCACCGCGATGGAGTGTCAGCGGTGTCATGTCAGGATACGAAGGATGCTTTTTGCAATTGGAACATGGGGAATGGGCTGGAAGATTTGCCAATGAGGTGGAAGTCTGCGACATGAAAAGGCGTTGTGCAGTACCCCTTAGATAAATATCTACGTAAGATATATCGAAAATTGAAGTATTATCCTCTGGAGTTCGCCAAGGATCGGGTTTCGAACTGGCGAGTAATGATTTGATCAATATGAAATCCTCTTCAACAAACCTGATCTTATTTTCGGCCATTCACTGTCTATAATGGAATATATCATCGAATCGCGAAATGTTCCGTCCTGACGAATTCTGTGATTTCTCAGCCGTCCCTCAAATTTTGCTCCGAGCTTGAGTATTGCGCGCTGTGAGTGTAAATTATTTGAATCAGTCTTTAGCTGCACGCGAATTGCGCCCCAGTCCTCGAAAGCATGCTTCAAAAGAAGAAATTTTGATTCCGGATTCACCGGAGTCCCCCAGACCGCTGGGGAGTACCACGTCCAGCCTACTTCGACTCCTTTCTGATTGCATTGAACATCCAAATACCTAGTACTGCCAATGATTCGGTTTCTCTCCGACAACAATTTCACAACAAATGGATATTCTTCATTCCGCTCTTGAGCTTTGAGTGCCGCGTCAATCCACTTTAGCATGGATTCCCTTGAGCTCAGATCCATTGACATCCAGGCCCAATCAAATCCCTCACCAGCTTGGAGCAGAGCGTCAACATGATCATAGTCTAGCGGCTCCAAGCGTACATGAATTCCAGTCAAAGTACAGGGGCCGAGTGAATTACTCATTGGAAAATACTAACCTACAAAGAGTTTTTCTCTCTGCACGTAGATCTAGGGTTGTCGCCATCTTGCCTTGTATCCGGCGAGTCCAAGGAAAAATAGAGTATATCCCATCAGCACTGCCCAGCTCAGCCCAATCTGGCCCAGTGAAAAGTTTTGAATGCCGAAAATGGATTGCATCAGAATCGATAGGTGGGTAGTGGGTACAAGATATGCGAGGAACCTCAGGTTTTGTGGGATCACCTCAATCGGATAAAATACCGGAGGGATCACCGTGAGTAGTGTCGCAACCAGCGAGGTTATCGAGAACGCACTTCTGCTCTGGAGTATGAATGTGGAGAGAAAGAATCCGAGCGATGAGGCGAGTATCCACGCAAGCATCATGACAAGCAGCGCGAGTGGAAAGCTCCAGCTTATCAGGTGCAGGTATCCGAGCAACCCCACGAGGATTGCAAGCGAAGGTGCAGAAAACGTGACTTCGCCCATGCTCAGCCCAATCATATACTGTACAGCGGACAGAGGAGAAGCAACGCAAAAGTCCTGAAATTTGTACTGAACCCTGTTGAAGGTTGCATCTGCGCCGAGGAATAACCCGGCCTGTACAAGTATCGATATTGTCGCCCCAATGACTCCGTAGGGAAGATACTTTCCACCCCCGATCACAAAGAGGAAAAACAGCACAGTAAACGGAGTCGTCGAACTGTAAACTATAAAGCCGGGAGACCTGATGACCACAAGAATCCCGGTGTAATAAGATAGGGCGGTCACTGCTCTGATCTTTGCGTAGAGCCCACGCCGCTTTCTCATGACCTTCTCTCTGGATTCTTCCTCCCTCCTCTCTTCTTTTCCTATTGTGGTTGTTACTACTTCTTCCTCCATTTTCCTCACCCAAGAAGTTCAAAGTCCAGAAGCTTCTTCTTCTTCTTCCTCATCTGTTCCGACGAGATCTATGAATACATCATCGAGGCTTACCGGCGACACGTTTGCTCTCGTCCTCCCTTCAATTGCAAGAGTAGTGAGCTTCTCGGCTCCCTGCTCGTCGGTCAGGACGCGCAAGATGTCACCAACTCTGGTCACTTTTCCGTATCTTGCAAGATCGTCTTGAGAGAAACTTGCAGAAGAAATATCAACTCTCACGCTCTCTTTCAGCGACCCTTTCAGGTCGAGAACGCTGCCAACCTTTAGCAATTTTCCGCCTGAGACAACAGCAATTACATCGGAGATAGCTTCTGCTTCATCCAGATAATGAGTAGTGAGCACGATCGTCTTGCCCTCCCGCTTAAGTCGTACTATGAATTGCCAGACCTCGCGCCTTGCGACCGGATCGAGTCCGATTGTGGGTTCATCAAGAAAGACCAGTTCAGCATCCGTCGCGAGTGCCATGGCGACAAGCGTTCTCTGTCTCAAGCCTCCGCTCAGATCATCCGTAGAAGTGTTTGCATACGTCGAAAGACCAAGCTCTTCAAGTGTTTTCTTTGCTTGGAGCCTTGCTTCCCCGTACGACCAGCCGCGCGAGGTCAGCGTCAACATTACATGATCATAAGGAGTGAGCGTCTGGAACGGCCGCATTTCCTGAGGAACCACGGCGATCCTTTCTCTCACAAATTTTGCTTCCGCCACGGCGTCAAATCCAAGAACTGATATCTTTCCGGACGTGGGTTTTAGCTGCGTTGCTGCAATCCTGAGAAAAGTTGTCTTTCCGGCGCCGTTTTTGCCGAGCAGTGTAAATATCTTGGAGCGGGGAACGCTCACGCTTACTTCTGAAAGGGCTGGCCGCTTTGCTTTGTGATAGCTCTTGGAGAGGTTGATACTCTCGATTGCAGTAGCATTTTTCCCTACCAATAAGTCCACGAGTATTCACCTTGGAAGCTAAACGTTGCTATTTAGTAACTCATAACAGTTACGCTGAAGAAAAG
>JBOGRL010000056.1:0-4199 GCA_050749505.1 Nitrososphaerales archaeon | reverse complement strand
CCCTTGTCCAATGACCGGCGTTCAACTCTCAACTGGCTTTTTGGCGAAAAAAGGTAATATGCGTTTCCAAGACTAAGAGCGAGATTTCTTCTGCGTTGACCCTCTTAAGATTGGAGGCTTCTTGATCCAAACGAATGTTTTCTTGACCAAATCTATGGTCTCGTAATCAAACCGTATTTTTCCGGATGCCGATCTCTAAGGTAGGCAAACTTCAATCTAGCCGATGAGACCTGCTTCAGGTCTATGTCAGACACAATTATCTCGTCAGAACCTGCGTCTTTACTTTTTGCTAACACTGAGCCAAGAGGATCTACCACGACAGATTTGCCGAAGAAATCTCGCTTTGAATCGCCGACCTGCTCAGTTCCGATCTTATTTGCGGCCACGATGAAGATTCCATTTTCAAATGCTCTTGTCCTGAGCTCAACTTCGAATAACTCGGAGCGCCAGCCGGACCCGGCCATGGGCAAAAATACAATTTCCGCACCCTGCAACGCCAGCACTCTCCAGCTCTCGGGAAATGATCTATCAAAGCAGATTATGACCCCAATGTTGACATTATTGATACTAAAAATTGGGAAACCCTGCCCAGATTTGAAATACACTTTCTCGTGGCAGTATGGGGCTGAAAGCCTTGAGGGTATGTGCACCTTCCGGTAACAATGTACCTTTTCGCCTTCGGGCAACGTCCCCTGAACTACGCTGCCGCGCTGATCGATGATCACCGCGCTGTTGTAATACTCACCCTCCACACTCCCCTTCTCGAACATGGGAAGGATAATTGTGCAAGAATGCTTCCTAGCTTTCTCTGCAAATAACCTCGTCGTCGGACCAGGGATGGTTTCAGCGAAGCCAAAATTCTCTTCCGAGATTTTGTCGCAAAAATACTGTGTCGTAGAGAGTTCATTCAATAAAATGTAGTCAGGGCCCTCTTCGGCAGCTCTATCGACCAGTTGCAAGAGCCTTTGAATGTTAGAGTCCTTGTTGCTATCGGCGGGAGCGCACTGTATCGCGGCTAATCGTATTGTCCGGTTGCCGCTCGCCGTTTCACTTTCAGCGCTTGATAATACTGTTGCCAAACTAATTTTAATTCCTCCGACAAGTTATATAAACGCCTGTTCCGGTTTGACGAATGTTTTTCAGCATTGTATATTCAACCTTGGTTGATTTTTGGTGATAGAGGGATATGCCCAGCGTAGATCTAATTGTTGAAAACGGACACATTGTACTGAGCTCTGTCATATTTGATGCAGACATCTTGATCAATGAGGGAAAAATCCAAGGCCTGAAGAAGACTGCTTCTGATATAGAAGCGCAGAAGAGAATTGATGCTTCAGGTCTAGTGATTTTCCCCGGCGTCATTGATGCCCACGTTCACTTCCTTGAGCCAGGGGGCAGTCAAAGAGAGGATTTTGAGAGCGGCACAAAGGCGGCGGCATCAGGAGGAGTTACCACGGTATTTGAAATGCCAATATCTTCGCTGCCCGTGACGAGCGCTACATCTCTTAACGAACGCCGAGCCATGCTAGAAAAGAAAGCTTGCGTTGATTTTGCACTTTACGCCGGCGCAGGTACCCACAATTACGAAAACATTCCAGAACTCGCGCGAGCAGGCGCCATAGGCTTCAAAACTTTCCTGGCGTATCCGAAGAACCGTGACTCTTGGTATAAGGGGACATACATGACTGACAACTACTCTTTACTCCACTCGCTGGAAGCTATATCTGCTACAGGTCTTCCGTTATCTGCTCATTCCGAGGACGACTCCATAATCGAGGGACGAACAAAGGAGCTACAAGAGAAAGGTCGTCGTGACTTTAAGGCGCACGACGAGTCGCGCCCAATTTCTTCAGAGACAATTGCAGTTTCGACAGTTATTTCGCTGGCTCGTTCAACCGGAGCTCGTGTTCACATCGCGCACATGAGCTCTGGGCAGGCTGCGCAGCTCGTCAAGGAAGCGAAACAAAGTGGAGCTAAAATCACTTCAGAAACATGCCCCCAGTACCTTGTCTTGGAGGACAATGATCTCGCAACGTTGGGGCCTTACGCAAAGGTCAATCCTCCAATCAGAACGGGCAAGAAAAATCGTGACGAACTGTGGGATGGTATCATGACAGGGACAATTGATTTTGTTGCTAGCGATCACGCGCCCTGGACAAGGCTAGAGAAAGATCCAGGTTTTGACGATATTTTCAAAGCAAATTCTGGGATCCCAGGAACCGAAACATTGTTTCCGCTGCTGCTCAGTCAGGCTGTGGAAGGGCGCTTGAGTCTTAATACACTTGCGAAAATTACATCAGAATCGCAAGCCAGAATTTTCAATATCTACCCGAGGAAGGGCAGCATTCAGGTAGGCTCGGACGCAGATCTGGCGTTGGTCGATCTCAAAAAGGAGAAGAAGCTTGATCGATCTACAATGATCAGTAAATCGCGTGAGACAAATCCTTATGATGGACGAGCGATCATCGGGGTCCCTGTAACGACTATTGTCAGGGGGCAGGTTGTGATGCGAGATGGCGTGCTCGAGGGGAAAGTGGGGATGGGTAAGTTCATCACGCCATTGACACTAGCTAAGGAGTCCTGAGTTGCAGTAACCTATCGACAAATCAATTTTGGTTAATTGGCATGCAAAACTAAAGCATTCCTTTTGCCGCCCTAAGGATGAAATTTTGAGCACTCCCCCGCGGACATGATTTTTCTTCAGGGATAAAGTCCAAAACATTCTTAAATGGTTACTAGTTGCTCCTTGCCTCAATGATAGTCGACGATCACACTCATTTTCCCATCTCGGATCCGATTTGGCCGGACGAATGGCGGCAAGCAGAATTCATGATAAAAACCATGGATCAATGGGACATCGACAGAGCAGTGGTAGTCTGTACCGATCCGATTAATGGTGGAGACTATAAAGAGGGAAATCGTAAAGTCTACGAAATAATCAAGAAATACCCAGACAGGCTCGTTGGGTTTGCGTGGATACATCCAACCCAATCTGAAGGCATCGATGTTGCACTGGAAGAGGCACGGATGTGCATCAAAGAGCGTGGGTTCAAGGGACTGAAGCTTCATCCTGCGACTGAAATGTATTCTTATGAAAGCAAAGAGTATTGTTACCCAATTATAGAACAATCAATCAAACTTCAGGTTCCTGTATTCTGTCATACTGTGGATCCAGCAACCTGTCCTTACTCCGGCTCCGTCCTGATTGCTGATCTTGCCGACAGATTTCCAGATGCGAGGCTTGTTTTGGGCCATCTGGGACACCGCCGGTGGAACGACGCAATTTGGGCTGTAAAGAAGCATGATAACCTTATGCTGGATACTTCTTTTGGCCAGACCTCAGCCATATCGGTGGCCGTAAAGACTCTTGGTCCAGATAGGATTATGATGGGCAGCGATTGGCCTATCAATAGTTTTGGAGCTAGCGTGGGACACATGAAGGGCGCATTCATCAGCGACGAAGAACGGCAGAAATTAATGGGCGATAATGCAGCGAAATATCTAGGTCTAAAGTAGATGAATTTGGATACAGTGGATGTGTAAAATAATTTGAACCTCATAGACATTAACGTGATGCTAGATCATCCGGTATACTCGAAAGACTCTACTGCCGGCGCTATTATGGCGACTCTGAATTCTGATGGCGTAACTGCAGCTGTGGTATCCAGCCTCCGGCCTCTGGCAAGTCTGGACTTTGATGCCGGCAACAAAGCAGCGGCGGATTTCATCAAGAAATATCCGAAAAAACTGTTCGGATTTGCAATAGTCAATCCCATCAAAGTGAAACAGCTTGAAAACGCGCTATCTTATCTCCCCTTCAAAGGGGTGAGGTTATCACCGAATTTCATGTGGATAGAATACAGCGATGCAGTACTTCCCTTGGTTGAACTAGCTGTTAAGAATAAGATGGCAATCCATGTTAGCGTGACGCCAGAAAGACCCTCGAATATGAAAATGTGCGCAGAGATTGCAGAAAGTTTTCATCAGGCAAATGTGATTATGGGTCAAATCTGGACGCCGTATACTTGGAACGAAGCGATAGTACTCTCTAGAAACTATGATAATCTCTACCTAGAAGTAGGGTTCGCGACAACAAGGTCGATAGAAGATGCAGTGGAGGTTGCTGGCCCTTCGAAATTAATTTTTGGCAGTGGAATGCCCAATATGAAGCCTAGAGCTGCTGTTGGCATTGTGAACTC
>JBOGRL010000055.1:0-7559 GCA_050749505.1 Nitrososphaerales archaeon | reverse complement strand
TCCCAAGCTCAACATCGCATCACGGACTCCGGGCGCGATCTTACCATAATCAAGTCGAGATTCCAATTGTCTCTTCCTCTTGGGATTACCTTTTCTTTGGAGTACCCTATATGAATTGCCGCTACATCGCTCCTACGTCGACATCCAGTCAATAAGGAAGTCCCTATGATTTCAAAGACAACGGGATCAGGTGTTAAAAGCCTGTATCCGCTCTGCGTACTCATCTACGTGATCCTTGACAACTTCTCTCCCCACACGGTACGAAAGAGTCCTCGAATACGCTCAGGCAAACAACATGGAATTTTTTTGCCTTCACTCCGACGAACGCTTCATGGCTCAATCCAATAGAAGTTCACTTTGGACATCTGAGGAAGTTCGCAATGTCAAACTCTGATCTCCAGAGTCAGGAAGAGATTGCGAGAAATATTCGAAGATACATAGCCTGGAGGAACAGACATCACCCGCCGGTCAAACAGCCTAAAAGAGTCAGGAAGGAAAAGGCTCATCTATGCGGAAAGTGTGGCATAAACATCTTGGAAGAGCACTAGTCAATCTCTTCGTGTTTCTACTAGCTACCTATCAGAAGATCGAGAGGCCCAACATAATTCGAATTTGGTAATTGAAGAATAATTGCGACGTTGATTTCTGAGGTACTCCCTGAAGGAAGCGCGCCAGAAGGCAGTTGCTTGTAGCCGTAGCTTCCGCACAAGTTGATGGGGCCACCGAAAGCGTTTCCATTGTAAATAGAATTTGTCAAGCAAGGCGGTGGTTGACAACCTGAAAATCCAGAGCAAGTTCCGATAGAGTATAATTCTCGGAGTACTACGAATCCCTCGGTTTGAACCCCAACCGAAGCCAAGTCAGGCGGACTGAAACCTATTCCATTGTTCGTGTAACTGAACATAACGGTTATGCAGTTCTTTCCTTGAAGATTTCCACAATTATTATTGTTGGAAGCCACAGTGAGCATATCGTAGGAAGAAATGAAATTGGTGAACTGTCCACCGGAGCTAACATTGACGGAAGTGATTGTGACACGATATGTCGGATTGAAGAAACTTTGGTCTGCAAGAAAGAAGATAATCAAACCAGCCGCTAAGAAAACCACAATTATGATAGCGAGTTGACTACGCAGGTTTCTCAAAGTGCGTGATTTAGCCGAAGCAGGGGCATGTGACAAGTTTTCTTTTCGGCTCGGAGTCAGAATTGGGACTATTAGCCATTACTTTCTTATGCTGTGTTGCATTATTCATGCATCTAGTCTAGAATTTTGGGTCAACTTTGCTTGTACTGAGACGCCCAATCTCACGGCATCGTGCAATTGCCGACTCCGGTTGGAACATTGCAATCATGGCTTCCCATCTGTTGCGCTCAACCCCTCGCTTCCGTTGAAAAACCACCAGACGGCTTCGTAGTAATTCGAGTAATCAGACTTGACGTACGTGACATTCTTTTCGCCGATGCTCTGCCAGTGCTAGTACGCGCTCGGTACGATGATCTTCATTGCAGAAGCCGCAATTCCCGATTGACTTTGGTTTTGATTGCTAGTGTAGAATGCGTAGGCTCCGGCCGCAGCAATGATTGAAACCAAAATTATTGCCACCAAGAGGATTGACTTTGAGATAGCTCTGTTGGTAGTCATTTTGATTTTTCTCAAAGTAGGCTTCTGACCGGCTGAAAAACGAGATGTTCCTAAAATGCTGTCGGCAAGAAGTATCGACAATTTTGGTTGCTGATCATGTTTAAATTGCAAGTCACTCTTTCTCAAAGTTATGCCCACACAGTTTGCGCTGCTCGGCCCCTCGGAGAAACATTGCCTCATACAGGGAGGATTTTGCATGTCCGCTTTCGCAATCATAAAGAAAGATTCCCGCGTCCTTCTAGTAAAGCCAAGAGACCATCCCAGATGGAAGGAAGAATGGGCTCCGAACTGGCGGCTGTACGATACTGAATCGCTTTCCAATGAATTTAGGTCGTGGCGGTTTCCCAGCTCTTACGTTAGGGAGGGCGAATCACCAGAAGATACGCTAACCAGATTGGTAAAGGAACAGCTGGGGATTTCAAGCTTGGAGGTTATGACGAGCAGACTGCTCAATTTTTACGGACCTAGCCGCATGTATCCCGACAAGATGCACTGGGATTATTGTTTCGTTTATGATGTAAAGGTAAATGAGACTCCGACCTTAAAACCTTGGTACTCCGCTCTGGAGTACGCAGATCTCAGGACGCTCGACGCTAAAGACTTTGGAAGCTCGCAGGGAGGGCTTCTCAGAGCAATCTAAACGCGAATTCGGAATAACAGGTGTAATCGATTGAAAACTAACAGTGACTTGGTTCTCAGGAGAAGCATCATGATTTCTGCAAACGTTACAAAGGTCTGGGAGGTCTTGGTAAATCCAGGAGATCACGGAAAAGTATGTTTTTGGTCTTCGAGTCTCATCTGACTGGAAGCTAGGTAGCACGCTGACCTGGAAGGGAATTTACGATGGCAAAGAAATGATTCACAAAGGGGAAAAGTCTTGAGAATACACCCTCGAAGATTGCTGGAGATCACGGATTTCGATGCCGGCGCGGGACTGGAAGATATCCCCCAACTACACCCGGGTGACCTACGAGTTGTCAAGCAAAGGCGGCGGAAGTGTTACCAAGCTTGACATAACGGGGGAAAATTTTAGGGATAAAGCAAAATACGATGATTCCACTCGTTTCTGGGATACAATTCTTCCAAAGCTGAAGGCTTTGATGGAGAGTTAGGAATTAGGTCGATCAAAGAGTTCCCGGTAAATTTCTTTCCACTAAGAGCCTGTCCGAAAAATTGGTCAATCTCACTTCACCATAGAGTCTAGTCTCGTGGCCTTTGCAGTATGGAGGCCGAGACCTTCCGTTTGACACTTCCTGATGAAGTGCAATTGCAATCTCAGATAACAGTACAACAGCGAGAGGAAGAAGGAGATCTAGGCGTCGTTGAGCGATATCAGATTCCAGATGAGCTCTGGGAAAGAATTCGCGTATTGATTCCTCCGCCGCCACCCAAGAAGAACAAGGATAGACTGGGTCGTCCAAGAATGGACGACAGGAAGGTTATGAATGCAATCTACTACGCTGCAAGGAACAGAATGCCGATGGGGCGCTCTTCCAAGATCTCTAGGAAAGAAGAGCACAGTGCACGGCAGATTCCAAGAGTGGAGGGACGCCGAAATGTTTCAGAACATGTGGAAAGAGGGTCTTCTGGAATACGATCAAATCAAGGGAATCAACTGGGAATGGTAGGCAATCTATGGCTCTCTCACGAAGGCTCGTCTCGGGGGAAAAAGCACAGGACCAAATCCCACAGACAGGGCAAAAATCAGGTGTCAAAAGAAGCCTCATAGTTGAAGGAGACGGAGTACCACTAGGCGTTGCGGTGTCTGGCGCAAACACGCATGACATGAAGCTTGCAGAGCCGACTCTTGAAAACATGATGATAAAGAGACCCGAGCCTACTGCGAAGAAAGATCCACAAAACATGTGTCTTTTGACAAGGGATTCGATTTTCCCGAAATTGATCAGCTCGTTGAAGAGTGGGGGTACACCGGGCGCATCGCCAGGAAAGGCGTAGATCAATCCAAGAGGAAAAGAATTCCTGGCTACAGAGCAAGAAGATTGGTTGTGGAGAGAACGACTTCTTGGATGAATAGGTTCAGGCGTCTCCTGATCAGATGGGAAAAGAAAGAGGAGAACTATCTGGCGATACTACATCTTGCCTGCGCGTGGATAACGTATCAGCGAGCTGGAATTATCGGATGGTCTCTTAGCCAATTTCAATCCAAACCTTACGGTACGTTTGGCTCCCCGCAGATAATGTTGAAGAATTCCTGTTTTGTCACAATGTCCTTGAAAGCTCCCCGAATTCTGAAGTAACTATTTCACTTCATTTCTAACGCCTCTAATTCGCATGCACATGTGTGTTGCTTCTGTCTCTGCAACGCCTACGGACTTGAGGTTCTCATCTATTGAATCTGCAATCGCTCTTGTTATTCTCTCTTGAACCTGCAAACGTCTGCCAAAGCAATCTACTAGACACACGACATTGGATAACCTTACTATTTTGTTTCTTGGAATGTAGACGATATGCACCTTGCCGTAAAAGGGTAATAGATGGTGCTCGCAAAGACTGAAAAAATCTATGTTCTTTGCAACTATCATTCCAGTGATTTCATTGAATTCAACCTAAGAATCTTTTTTGGATCTATTCCATAGCCGCTTGTCAATTCAACATAGGCTTCTGCAACTCGTCGCGCTGTGTCTCTCAGTCTTTCACTTCGTGAATCAACGCCGATAGCCCCAAGTAGAGGTCCAATAAGGGTTTGATCGATTTCCGTCTAGACAGGTATATAACAATCATGCCTTTCCGAACAATATATGGCGCTAACTATTCACTTAGACTGGTTGGATTAGCATATTTAATTAGGGCAATGCATTTCGATTATGACATCTTGAGTTTTAGTCATCACTATAACTTATTTCTGAATTAACGAGACTGCTGAAAAAATGATTCCATAAGTAGCCTCACATTTGCGCTGCATTATGCTTCAACAGTCCTGTCTAGACGTGACCTTGCTTCTGTCACTTTTTGGTGTGTGCCACACGCCGAAATTGCGCCACCCAATTTGCTTTGATCAGATCGAAGGCGCGCATTAGCCTTCATATTGCAGATCATTAAGGCCTAATTGACGCCCCGAGCTAAACGCCTAGAAGAAGATTTCAGAACATTTGTTTCAAAACGAGACAAAATTATAATCTGGAGATAAGAATAGAACACATCGGAGCAAATAAATTCATCATGACAGACCAAGTGTTCGGACAAACAACGACAAGAGGCAAGCGGAAACTCGAAGGTGAGGTTGCGATAATCAGCGGAGGAAGCGGCGGGATTGGACAGGCCGCAGCCCTTTTGTTCGCGAAAGAGGGCGCGAAGGTCGCAATCCACTTTTCAGGCCTTACTGAGGCTTCGCTCAAGAGGGCTACTGATGCCTCAGACAAATTGAAGGCTCTCGGGATTGGAAGTATGCCATTACGTGCCAACGTTTCAAATTATGAGGAGGTCAAAGGGCTCGTGGACAGGGTAGTGGGCGAATGGGGAAAGGTCAGCGTCATAGTCTGCTTTGCAGGCCTTCCTTCTTCACTTCGCTTCTGGAATGAGGATCCTCTGGAGTTATCTGATGACGACCTGCTTAGCGCAATAAAGGTGGACTTTTTTGGTTCCTATCACTTTATTCGAGCCGCAAAGGATCACATGAAGAGTAACCAGTACGGAAAGATAGTACTCATCAGCTCCAGCCCAGCGATCTACGGTGACGAAATCGGTTACAGATTCACACTTGCGAAAGACTTGAACAGACTAACAGTAAAGTCTCTGGCTCCCAAGCTCATAAGGGAATATGGAATATACTTGAATGCTATCGCCCCAGGTACTGTTGGAACACAAGCAAACAGGTTGAATTATACCGAAGAACAGTGGAATGAGCTGACGCGATCAATTCCTTTGGGAAAAGCAGGCGAAACAGAGGACATTGCAAACGTTGCTCTATTTCTCTCATCGCACGACTCTGATTACGTCATCGGCCAGACGATTGTTGCCGATGGCGGAGAAGTGAGATTGTAGGACAGAGTACAGAGAGCTAGTTGCAAAAACTGACTTGATGATCAAACCGAGATTTTTGCGCGGATCAGAGAAAAAAAGTCCGAAAGCAGATCAACTCAAACGAGATTATGCGAGTTGTGAATTCGTCATTCGAAAGGGGTGACGATTACTCTTAGGGACGAAGAGGCGGATCAACGGTATCATTGAAAAAAAACAGCATTCCTTCAGAACGAACGATAACGTGTCTTCTTCAACATGAGTATCCTATTACTCTAATTGTCGCCCTTCGCCGAGAGAGATTCCATTCCATAAAATCATCGCGTCCTCTGATTCAGCGGACCTTTAGCAATAGTAATCTTACCATAATCGTCATATTTCCGAAGGAAACTCACATGCGGCTTCGTAATTTCACTTCTGGAGCCGTCTTATACGCGATCGTTTCACAGATTATCATTCTTGCATACTTCTAAATTATGATTGGGTTTCAATCCTTAACTTATTTACTTATTTTTAATAGGAAGAGAAAAGGCGCTCGACAGACAGTGAAGGGAGCCGAAGTAAGGTTAATCCATATATCAAAAGCCATTCTTCCTGTTATTCGAGAAGATTCTGTTGAGCTACAAGATTGATTTTTCAGAATCCATCCCAAAGATGATTGGTAGACTGATCAAGGAACACAGGGAACTTGCACCCAAGCTAGATGAAATCCGAAATGCGACAGAACGTGATCCACTTACAGGCATTAGTCTCTTAAAAGGAATGCGAAAGACAATCCTTAGACACGCGATTGAAGAGGAGTCTAGAGTGATGCGCGTAATCATGAAAGATGCGAAGGAAGAATCCGCTGAATCGGTGAGAATCATGCAGGAGCACAGATGGGTATCGGAGTTTCTTGAACGCAGAATGAATAAATTGCCAGATGTTTCGCGCGCACAAGCTCAAAATGAAATCCAAAAATTTCTGGCCGATCTGAGAGTGCATTTTAAGGAAGAAGAGGACATAGTCTTTCCTCTCACGCTTGAAGCATTCGCGTCTGAGGGCAAAACAGATTCTGCGTGAACAGGAGAAAAGACAGTCCGATTATACTTTCCAGCGATGAATTGTAAACTTTTGAATCTAGTCCAAGTCAAGAGATATTCAGGATTTTGCATCGCCTTTGATCTCGTTACGGCAGCTGACATTGCTGTTTCTTCTGTTTAGATCGCGAGCCTCAGTCATTCTGTACTCGTGACGCCTAGCAGTCTCAGCCGGTGTTATACTTGGCCTTCCTGATAATTCCCGCAGACAGGAATTGAGGATGGATTTCTACCAATTTCCCTGTACCTTTCCACGAGCCTATTTTTTGCCTTCTGACGATTCTCCCATTGTTACAAGACGGTTCTGCTTGCAACTTCCTTGACTGCAACCTTCGCGACCTGTATGCCACCCGGGAACAACTTGACTCATTCATGATCCTACCTAATTTCCGCGACTCCGTTATCGAGAAGTCTTGCTCTTTGATTTCTATGGCTTCTCCTTCATCTGAGCTTTTACACGTTTAAGCGCAGATCCTTTGTGGATCGCCATGTGATACGTTTTATCACTCTTGATGATGTATTTTGGCTCATCTCTAGTGGCATGGTGTACATAGCCTTTGAATCGTGCGTTCGAAATGACTTTCTTGACGATGACGCGACGAACCAACCCAGCTTCGGAGTTCCAGTTAACCTGATAACCGCGCTTGAACATCTCAGGCAACTGACTCCCCCTCCGATTCAGGCGAAGCTTATTTGAGGATATGCCGGAATGGGTCAACGGTCATTCAACAACTCTAATTCAAATCTAGGTTCAACTAGGTCCACTTTTTTTCTAGAGATACCGGACAGTATATCTGTTAGCGTTCAATGGGATCAATATTTTCTCTGTTATCCTGAAATTAGTATACCCTCTGGTCAAC
>JBOGRL010000054.1:0-1650 GCA_050749505.1 Nitrososphaerales archaeon | reverse complement strand
GATTAGGCGTTGCAAACACGCTTGCAGGCCTTAGAGCTGGAGCCAAGTCAGCGCACGTTTCGATAAACGGAATTGGCGAAGGCGCTGGAAACGTTGCACTTGAAGAGGTAGTCTTATCCTTGCTTCTAGTTCACGGCATTGATTGTAATATCGATCTTAAAAAAATGCAGGAAGCCTGCCGAACAGTCGAACAACTCTCTAAAATCCCTATTCCAGTGAACAAACCAGTACTTGGGAGAAATATTTTCAGGAGAGAAAGTGGCATCGTGGTTGAAAGATACTACAAGAGTCCAGAAGTTGCGCGCGAACTGGAATTGTTTGATCCTGCCTGGTTTGCAGGAGAGACTGAAATTGTTCTGGGAAAAAAGAGCGGCAAGTATTCCATATTGTATATGCTGCGCAAGAAAGGACTGAGCGCATCAGATGAACAAGTGTCTGACATTCTGAGCCAGGTCAAGAAGAGATCGATCGAGACCAAGGGTTTGGTCTCTGACGGAGATTTTGAAGGAATAATTTCGAGGGTCTTGGGAGGTTCCCAGAGATTCTGATGCCCTAGATTCATCCACGTTGTATCATTCTAATAGCTACGGCAATCGCAGCCTCGTATAGAAGATGTGTACTATCATCTACATGAAAAAATACAATAATTGATTTTTTCAATTCATCTAATTTCCAGAGATATTGTAAAGGAGATTGAGCTTACCAGAACTTGAAGTGAAATAATGTCAAAGTTTGACCCTCAGAATTCTGGCATCAATGAATGCGCGAGGTTCATGGACAAGTACGAGTGGAGGTGCAGGATATCAGTTCCAATTTTGCAACCCAACGGCCATTCCAAGAAAGAAATTCTCAGGATTACCGAGTCTTGCAAATTAGATTGTTACAGAGTTTTTGTCGTAAGACACCGGCAGGTTTGTCGGACCGAGTTGCATTTCTCTTCTTTGATCTCGATCAGGTGGATTTCTTAAGAAATATCCCAATCTCAAGATCATAATTCACCGCTTGGGCGCAAATGCTTCCATTGTGTTACGGAAGGACGGAGGAATGGTCGGCTAATTTAAACAAGAATGTATCTCAAGAGGAATACTGGAAGCAATTCTACTGAGACACCACGATCCCCCGAGGGTTTCCCGAAGTTTCTTGTCAGATCGTGTCTTCTTTGGGCCTGACAAGACGCTTTACGGAGCAAACATTCACCAGGACAAGAAGCTGGCGAGGTCTTTGTGAGGAAGAAACTTGGAGGCGTAAAGAAGATGCAGTTACCCGAGGAGGATAAGGAAAAAGATCCTATCAGGCAATGCGAGAAAGTTTTCTCAAAATGAAATTAGAAAAAGCTTCTGAAACAAATTATAGTCGAGAGCTGCTCCGAACAAGTCGAGTTACGGTCGGGGTCTTGCGGTTTTCGCTGCAGGGCGTCAACCAAACTTGCATTACCGTCATCGGATGTTCGTGGACATTCGGAACCGTTTTGCTGGCGCGCAACTGCGAGCCTTAACTGGAGCGTTATAAAGCGCGTGACATGGCAGAAGTTCGAGCTATTACCACAGAACGCCTTCCCATTTTTCCCCGTATTTGCGTATGAGTTCTGGCCCCGGGGTTACGACCTTGGGGAAAGTTCCTCTGATCAGCCTTGAGAACGGGCGACAAGCG
>JBOGRL010000053.1:0-5670 GCA_050749505.1 Nitrososphaerales archaeon | reverse complement strand
TTCTAAGACAGCCTTTAAGAATCGCGCTCTATCCTCGCTTACGCGGCCCAGGACCTCGTGAATGATGCTGTTAGCTGTTGACTCATATTTCTTTAGCCCAAATTCTGTGATGTCAAGATCTCTGAGTGGAGTTGTAGCTTTGAATAAGGCCTTGGTGTACTCCAAATAGTTCTCGACCTTGCGCTTTCTGCGCAGGTTTTCAGGGAGTAAATCGCAGGCTGCCTCCAGCCTCCTGATCGAAGTCCGGACATCATGGACGCTCTTTTCATCTGGTCTTATCAGCAGGGATAGGACTCTGATATCTAGTTTTTGGGATAACTCTTGTAGTTTCTTTGCGAAGGCTTTTGAAGATGAAGTCAAGAGCAATTCAGGTCTTGGTGATTTGAAGAAATCGCAAAAGAATTAGGCAATGAAAAGCTGAACCCCGATATATATCCGGAAGATTGGCCCACTTTGGAAAAGCAGCTCGTTAACAATTTATGAGTTGCTTGAAAGACTTCACGCTCTAATTCCTGAGCACGAGCTCTCTATTGAGAATAAATAGACATATTGGGAATATCTAGGAAGAGTGTTTAAGGTTCGAAGGCAAGTACAACTATTGGATAAAAAATGAAGAAAAAAGTAAATATTGAATCGCAGTTGGAGAACCGTAAACACAATTTGGCAGTGATTCAGGAAGCAATTCAGGCCGATTTGAGATCAGCTGACAAGTTAGTTCCAGTCAGGGATTTTCTTTCGCGCAGAATCGAAGTGCTCGAAAAAGAACTCAAAGCCTAGCTAGGCCAGGCTCAAGTATCTGTCAATTTTTTGCTGAAGAATCGCGTTGACTTCGCTGATGGGTTTGTTCCCGTCAACGGGGATCATGTGATACTGTTTTGCCATCGCTCCGAATTCTTTGGCCATCTTTATTTGATATGCCATGAACGAGCTGTACAGGTCATCAGAAAGCCCAATGTCAGCGCCCGATTCGTAATAATCAAGGGTTCCGTATTTTTGAAAGACTCGGTGGAAGAGCTCGCTCGGTCTTACGTCCAGATAAAATACGAGATTGGCCTTTGGAGCAAATCCAAACAGGTCGTGTGACCATCTCCTACTGAGCCCCCTCACTATGCTCCTTGCGATGAGGGTGTAGATGTACCTGTCCGCCAAGACGATGTAGCCGGCCTGGAGCGCGGGGATTATCCTGTGCTCTAGCTGGTCAACAAAGTCAGCCGCATAGAACAATGTGAGCGTCTTTTTTCCCAAAGGCAGCTTCTGCTTTGCCTCGAGTATTCCCTTGCCTATGAGCTCTGATCGTTTTAGGCCCGTGTTTATGACTGCATGGCCGTCAGATTCTAGCTTTGTGATGATGGATTGTATCTGAGTACTCCTTCCGGAGCCGTCCGGGCCCTCGATGACGACAAGCCTTCCCTTCACCCTAACATCTTTGAGATACGGAATACCCTCACCATAGAACTCCAGAGTTCTTGGTTCAGCTGCGTGAGCTAGCATCAGCTTTGTCTTGCCTCCACGGCTTGCGAAGTAAGACTATTTGTCTGATTCAGAGCTGACTGCGGCAAGATCTGCATGACCCTTTGCCTGACAATCACTTGCTGTTCCTCGATGTCCTGGGTTGCATCCACCACCGTAAACTCGTCGTGCTCAACCATTTTCTCGTACTGCCCGATTATTCGGCTCTGGAATATTCTGTAGCTATCGAGAGGATCGTTGCTCAGATTGAGATCCATACCTGCTTCGTAGTACTTGATCTTTGGCCTTCCGACCATTATCCTGTTCATTGCGGTATCAATTGGAACTTTGAAATAAAACGTAATGTCAGGCTTAGCGGCAAAGCCGTACACCTTCCTCACCCAGCGCGGGCTGCAGCCTCTAACTACGTCACGGGCAAATGCAGTATAGCTGTATCTATCAGAGAGCACGATATAACCTGCCCTGAGTAGCGGCTCTATGTTTCGCTCGTAGCGGTCTGCAAAATCTGTCGCATGCAGCAAGCTGAAAGTCGTCGGAGTAAGCAGAGCTTTTTTCTTTCCCTTCGAGGTTATCTCCTTGACCACATCCGAAGAGTTCCATTCTGTAGCAAAAACTAGCAATCCTTTTGTTCTGAGCCACTTATCCAAGAGATGAAGCTGGGTAGACTTGCCCGAGCCGTCTATCCCTTCGACAACTATCAGTGTCCCCTTCCCTTCTCCATCGCTATTGTTGCCGGCGTGATTCTTGAGCTTCAAGGATACCATATCATCTATGCACTGATATCTTCCTTCTCGGCGTTTGCAATCTCCCGAACTTCGTTGATCGAATATTCTACGAATCTGTCAAGCTTATTGCTGAGCTCTGCGACCGCTGCATTCAGCAGCGAAACGGGGATCTGTTGTTGCTTTCCGGGTATTATTCTCAACATAATTTTCGAACCTCTATCAGCTATCGATAGGCGGATCTTCGAACCCGTCCTGACTACTATTTCGAGGAATCTTGATAGCGCTGCAAGCTTCTCTATTGTCTCTTTGCTCTTTTTAGGTTTGAGTAATAATTCATACTTCGAGTAAAGCCAGTCCGCGCTTCTGGGCTTCCTAAACTTGACCAAAGACAAGGCTGCGATGAGCTGCTCCCTGTGCGAGAGACCGGCTTCCTCATCCATGATAAGGTAAAATAATGCCTCGGGTCTGAATGTGGAAGTTTCGCTGATCACCCACTTTAATTCGTAAGAGAGAATTTTTGCTTCCCTCGTTTCCAACAGGTCGAATGTTTCGAGTGTTTCAATGAAATACTCAACTGAGGCAGGCAAATGACGTCCATTGCTGGGTCTCAAGGCCTTCTGAAGCGTCTTTCCCATTTTACCCTTGTAGTAAGCGGGTGGGTCATCGAGAAATGAAGCAAGGATTCCGTCCCTGAGACCATGCGTACTCACCGTGACTTTTTGAAACCCGAGTTTTTTCATCGCGAGTCCGATCACAAGAGCCCCCGCGACGATAGTCTCAGCTCGGTCGCGCCCGATCACTCGGATGTCCCTGATCTCACCGCTTGAAAGCTGCGAAAGCTCCTCCGCCATAAATTCTATTGATTCGAGCCTAACCGAGTAGTTATGTAACTTGTTTATTGGATAATTTCGCATTTCCTGATCCCATCTTGCAAGCCCCCTGAGACTCCCTCCAACTCCAACAAGGGTCGCCGCATCGTTCAAGCCAAGCTCTTTCCTCGAGGGAAGAGTTTCAAGCACCTTTTCCTTCATGTGTGAATACGCCTTTTCCTTGAATGTGCCGTTCGACTGGGAGTAGAGCTGTGTCAACCTCAGTCCGCCTAGAGGCAACGAGAGAATTTTCTTAATCTTAGAATCGCGAGAATATACAAACTCTAGAGTACCACCGCCAATGTCAAAGAATAAAACGTTGGACAAGCCGAGCGCCCTAATTGCTCCGGAGCAGGAATAAAGCGCTTCTTCCCTTCCTGATAGAACGCGAAACTTGAAACCAGTTTCAGAAAGAATCTGTCTTAGAAATTGATCCTTGTTGACGGCTTCCCTAACTGCACTGGTGGCGACTGGGAGACATTGCTTTACTCTGTTGAACTCATTAATTTCCCTGAAAACTTTCAATCCATCGATTGCCTTGCGAATTGACTCATTTCCCAGAAGGTCAGTCCTATTCAATCCGTCTCCGAGCTTTGCCGGAATTGATTTCTGATCGAAAACAGTGAAGGATAATCTGTCCTGTTTTACATTGTAGCTGATGAGTTTGAGCGAGTTGAACCCCAAGTCGATGACTGAGAGTTTCAAATCAACACACGTGCCGAAGAATGCTAATCTTTTTTCTGAACACAGGTTACATTTTCTTTAGCTGTTTTGGAGTCAGGAGCCACCTGAGCTCTCCAGTCGCTTTGGGAGAAAACGAAGAAACTCGAATTTTTGCCACGCCGCCTTTTTTGAGTGCGATCTTCGCAGATCCTTCCGAGACGATTTCGGTTATAAGAGAGCTCAAGAATGGTTCGTGGCCGACGAGCAATACGTTCGAGTCCTGCCTTAGCTTTGAAAGTCTCCGTTCTAGGTCTAGCTTGCTCCCCTCGGGTCTGAGCTCAGCCCAAGTTTCTAATTTTGAGGATTTCTTGTAGACCTGGCTCACAATTTCAGCGGTCTGAAATGCCCTCGCTAGTGGGCTCGTTGCAATCTTGTCGAATTTGGTCTTTAGCTTATCATGCAGCGACTCGGCAATTTCTTCAATCTCTTCTCTCCCGGATTGGGTGAGAGGCCTTTCGAAATCCGTGTTAGGGGTCGAAACACGAGTTCCCGCTTCACCATGTCTCAGAATGAAAATGTTCACGGAAATTCTTCAATTCAGACGATGCTATAAGAAGATCGTTAGATCTAACTTCTGGCATTAGTTCAAGTTAGGGCGCTCACGTGAGGTATCCTGTGAATATAGACCATTATTGAGAGGTCAATAGACTCTATGGATTCAATAGGAAGGGTTCATCGACTGCAAGATTATTCCAATCTGATGGATGAAAATGAAAAATGTCAGTAGTCTTGGCGAGACCACTCCAGCAGTCGAAAAAGATTCAACGTCAGTCGCCCTGCAGCTGTTAGATGTGGAAATTTTATATCTGATCAGTTATCGACCATTGACGCTAAACAACCTAGTCGATTCGTTCAACTCGACGTTTGATCTTTTCGTCAGTCCTTCTGCCCTCTTCGGCAGGCTGAGGTATCTGGAAAGAGCAGACAAGCTAAAATCATTCCAGAAGCTTGGAGTCGGATCTGATTACGGAGAGCTGTACAGCATCACACTTTTTGGTTCAAAAAAGCTCAGCGGAAACATGCAATCTATTTCAGAGATAGCTCTCACTATGCGACTTGGGATCAATCCGAAGGTTATTCAATTACCCTCGAGGAAAACGTCTCACTAGGATAAATCAAATTCGCCCACAATTGCGAGTCCCGATAAAATAACCATGTTGTGCTCTCTTTGGCTCCACGCCTCTGACATGATTTCAATCTGTTAAAGAAGAACAGATGAACCTCTTACGTAGACTTTATGCCTTGGGTAACCAGATCTCGACAATCGTACCCTTGGTGAAATCTTCGGGTATTCGATTTCTTACAAAAATTTTTCCCTTGTATCTGTTGACAATTAGAGCGTGCACGATTGACAATCCGAGACCCGAGCCTTTTGCGTTCTCAAGGTATCTGGAAAAGAGCTTGAGCTTCAAATCGTCCGGTATGCCCTTTCCCTCATCGACGATCGAGATTTTTACAAACGGAACGAGTTGGTCTTTTTGAGCGACGGAGACCATTCGAGGCTTTACTTGCTTTGGGTTGTTGTTGTCGCGCTCATCCTCATCTTCAACGATTGCCCCGATGCTAATTCGTCCGCCGCGAGAATACTTTACAGAATTTGCGTAGATGTTGACAATCGCTTCGCCTAGGAGATCATCTGCCATAACCATCACAGAATTTTTCAGGAAATCTGGTCTAGTTCGACCCAGCCGTACTTTTTGCTCCTCAGTTATTTTCTCGTCGGGGTGCATTGCCTTGACGAGCAAGAGTGAGTTCTTTATCACTTCGAGAACGTTCACCGGATATAAGCTCGGATGATATTCGGAAAGGACCTTTCCGAGCTTCTTTGCCCTCTCCAGAAGCTGGGTGGAACCGTCGATTGCATTCAGCATACTGTTGAGAAT
>JBOGRL010000052.1:0-3323 GCA_050749505.1 Nitrososphaerales archaeon | reverse complement strand
GGCTGTACACTTCGGACACGGGGCTACTTTTCTTTAGAGACTGCATCGTCCCGAAGGAGAACCTGCTCGGGCCCGCTGGCAAGGGGATGAGCGTTGCGTTTTCTGCGCTGATGAGTGGAAGACTTTCAGTAGCAGCTGGCTGCGTCGGGGTGGCTCAGGATTGCCTCAAGGAGGCGGTCAGTTATGCAAGAGAAAGATTTCAACACAAGAAAAAGATTGGAAAACACCAACTGGTGCAACGGATGATCGCAAGGATTTCTGTTGAGCTCGAAGCAGCTAGATTGCTTACCCACAAGGCGGCCGTATTGAAGGTAAAGTCGGATGCAAATCGAGATAACCTTGAGATCCGCGCCGAGGCAGACTGGTGGATTGCAAAGGCGAAATACTATGCGGCAAACGCGTCTTTCAGGGCGGCTGACCGAGCGATCCAGATATTTGGAGCAAACGGGTATTCTCTTGAAAATAGACCGGCGAGGCACCTGGTCGATACTCGAGTGTGCAGGATTTACGAAGGGACCGATCAGATTCTGGAACAAAAGATAGCTCTGAAGCTTTTGGGTGCAGGGTTTGAAGCTTATTCCTAAATTCTACTTGATGCGCACAAGTTTGAAATAGAATAGGAACAACAAGATGATGGAAGCTATTCCCAAAGTACAATAAAAACTTGGAGCCGAGAGTATATGCCTTTGGAGATAATTGTTTGTTTTAAGCATGTGTACGACGAAACAGAGCTCAAAATTGACAGCCAAAACAACAGGATGATCTTTGAGGGCGCGAAGACAAAAATCAGCGATGACGACAAAAACGCCATCGAAGAAGCGATCAAGCTAAAAGAAACAAATGGTGGAAGTATCACGGCGATCTACGCTGGTGCTTTGGATGCGAAAAAAAGCGCAAAGGAGGCTCTTGCGATGGGTTGTGACAGGGCGAGGCTCGTAGTAGATCCTGCCTTTCAGGACAGCGACGCAATTTGCACGGCTTACTTGCTGTCGCGGGCGATCAAGAAAATTGGGAGATTTGATCTGGTAATCACTGCAACCGGCACGACTGATTCGCTTTCAGGTATCGTTGGACCGAGCCTCGCCGAATACCTGGGCATTCCGCAGATCACTTACGCATCCAAGATCATTCTTTCCGGTAATAATATCACTGTCGAGCGCGCTTTGGATGAAGGCCTCGAAACGGTCGAGTGCGACCTTCCGGCGCTTGTGACAGTCTCAAGGGAAATAAACCAACCCAGGTTTCCGACGCTGATTCAGATCATGAGTGCTGGAAAGAAAGAGATCCTAGAATGGAACGCCCAGTCCCTTGGAATCGAGGTATCGAGTGCGGGCAAGGCCGGATCGAAAGCCTCGACCAAAGGACTGAGCTTTCCAAAGTCAGCGAGGAAGAAAGTGGTATTCGAGGGCAAACCCGAAGACACTGCAAAGCAGCTTGCGGACGCGTTGATCCGCGAGGGAGTTGCAAAGTGATCATCATGGCGGGAGTATTGGTATACTCTGACAATGTTGATACTGTGCTTGAGCTCGTCACGCTGGGCGGAAAGCTCGGGCGCGATGTGAGTGTCGCAGTATTAGGCGCTGGTGAGATATCTGAAAAGATAGCCAAGGCTTCGGTATCTGGAGTTACAGTTATTTACCAAGTTTCAAATGACTCACTAAAAGATCTCTCCGCGGGACCCCTGGTTGATGCGCTCGCAGCCGTATGTTTGAAAGCTGGTCCTGACCTAGTTCTGGTCGGCTCGACAAAACGAGGAAGGGAAATCGCACCGAGGCTTGCAACGCGACTCAATCTTGCTTGCATCTCTGATGCGCTCAAGGTCGAGCTTGATGGAAATGACGCAACCGTGGAGAGGCTCGTGTGGGGTGGAAACGCGATAGCTACTATCACATCGAAAGGGGCTGCAGTGGTCACAATCCCCCGGAGGGCGAATGAGCGTGCTTCTGGCCAATCCTCGCCGACCATAATCATCGCCGATTTTGAACCAAAGCCGAACAGAGTGAAAATTCTCGAGGTCAAGGCAAAGCCAAGGGGCCAGGTGAACCTGAAGGATGCAGAGATCATTGTTTCGGCGGGCAGAGGTTTCAAGAAGAAAGAAGACCTCGCAATTTTGGATGACCTTGCGAAGACTCTGGATGCGGTTACTGCCTCTTCGAGGCCGCTCGCGTCGGATCTGGGGTGGGTACCGGAAGATCGGCAGGTTGGATTGTCCGGCACTCTGGTAAAGCCGAAGCTCTACCTTGCTGTCGGAATATCGGGACAGATACAGCACCTCACAGGCATGCGGGATTCAAAGCTGGTCGCCGCAATAAACACCGACAAGGCTGCGCCGATTTTCCAAGAGTGCGACTATGGCATCGTGGGAGATCTTTACGCAGTAGTCCCGGAGCTCACAAAGGCCTTCAAGGAGAAGCTCGGCCGATAAGTAGAAATCGGAAGTGGCGAAGGAAACGACGACGGATCAAGTTTGGTTTTAGCCCCCTTTTTTTTTGATGCATGCACATCGGCGGAGATCTGCAGACTAAAGTATCCGCTCATGCCAGCGGAGACGCCGATCTATCTTTACTCGGTATTTGCTATTGTTTTAATCATCTTTTTTTATGGAGTATACAGAAAATTCTCAATATACGGAATCGGGTGGAGAGAGATTTCAGACAACCTGCCCAGGCTTGTAAAAAACGGAAGACGGATAGTTACCGATGGATTTGGGCAGAAAAAAATTCTCCAAACAAGGTTTGGGGGGCTCATGCACTCCTGGATGTTCTTCGGTATCACTGCGCTCACTGTCGGCACCATACTCGTGGGGATAGACTATGATCTGTTGAGACCATTTGGCATAGTCCTGTTGCAGGGATTTTTTTACCTGGGTTTCAAGACGACGCTTGATATCTTTGGGCTAGCTTTTGTAATCGCAGTTAGCCTGGCGCTGGCAAGAAGAATCTCGTTCAAACCAATTTTTTTGCACGAGGACAAAACTGATCGCTTTCTGCTTGTTGGAATGCTCTACATGGGAGTCTCGGGATTTGCCGAGGAAGGCTTAAGGCTGGCCCTGATTCCCGCGCCTTGGGCGTACTTTTCACCCATTGGGTGGGTCTTTGACTATGCGTTCGCCTCTATTGGTGCGGGCTTGGCTGCTAATTACACATCTTGGGTCGATCTGTATCAGATTATGTGGTGGGTGCACGCGCTCTTAGCTTTTGCCCTAATAGCTTGCATACCATATGTAAAGTTCTTCCATGTACCCAACTCGGTAATTAACATGATGCTGGCTGACGAATCGAGGCCTCTCGGAAGAATGCCCACACCTTTTAACCTTGCAGAGA
>JBOGRL010000051.1:0-3369 GCA_050749505.1 Nitrososphaerales archaeon | reverse complement strand
GATGAGTTGAACCCGCAGGGCATCGACAACGCAGGGCATCCCAGAATATTGAAAGCGGACGTCATCTTGCCCATTTTCTTCGAATAAGCCGGGCTAAAGTAATCAGTTATCAGCGGAGCAGGAAATTCAGTTGCAGGCGTTATAAGGACGTCCAGTCCAGAAAACAACTCGGCCATCTTTCTGCGAAGGAAATCTCTTGCCTTCAGCGCCTTTATGTACCGAAAGGCAGGTATCATCAACCCAGCCGCGAAACGTTCACCGACGGGACCATAATCCTGATACCGCTGCTTCAGCGTCCGCTCGTGGAGATATGCGGCCTCGCCAATCATGATAGTTCGAGAAATTGCTCTCGTATACTTCATCCAGGGAATCGTAACCTCCACAATTTGACCGCCTAGTGTCTCAAAAACATGCACTTCCTTTCGAATCGATCTTTCGACTTCTTCGTCGATGTCCTCGAAAAAGTAGTTATTCGGGACTCCAATCTTCACGCCCTTGATATCTCCGCCCAATGCCTCCAGATAATCTGGCACCTCCGCATCCGATGATGCAGGATCACGCGGATCCCTGCCTGAAATTATTTGAAGCATTATGGCTGCATCCTCCACGGTTTTGGTAATGGGTCCGACCGTGTCGAGAGTCCAGCTTAGCGGGGTGACCCCATAGCGGCTCACTCTACCGATGGATGGTTTCAACCCAACCACGCCACAGTAAGAGGCCGGCACTCTAATTGAACCACCGGTATCAGTTCCCAGAGAAGCTGCACACAACGATGACGAGACCGCGGCGCCGGAGCCGGAACTCGAGCCACCAGTTGCGTGGTCGGTGTTCCAAGGATTCCGGCAAATTCCAACAAAATCGACGTTTGCAATCAGGGCAAACTCGTGGAGGTAGAGTTTTCCCAAAAGTACTCCACCTGCATTTTTTAGGCGTTCGATTACCGTAGCATCGAAATCCGGAACATAATTCCAGAATATCTTCGAACAGTTGGTAGTTCGTATGCCTTTGGTCGCGAATATGTCCTTCACGGCGATCGGGACACCGTGCAAAGGCCCTTTGTAATCCCCTGCGTCGATTTCTTTTTCAGCTTTGTGGGCGGATAGTAGAGCTTCGTCTTTTGTAACCGTGACATACGAGTTGAGTTTTGGATCGATGGCCCCAATAGAGTCCAGGTAGGCTTCCGTGACCTCCACTGGCGAAATCTTTCTTGACTCGATGGATTTTGACAGACTGCGAACAGTCAGATTCTTGAGCTCACTTCTTTTCATTGACTGATCCCCTTCAATTCTTCATCCTCCGCTCCGGTTTCGAGCTCCTCAACTGGTTGAATTGCATCAAATAGGAACTTTGTCTCGGAAACCAACTTAGTCAGCCTGACTTCATCCAGGCTCAAAACAACTACATGCTTGAAAAAATCTCTGATAGATTCATCAGACAAAACTGAGCCTTCTTCTTCAACCGTCATACTTCTCGCGTCGCACAGGGTGGATAAAAATCTTGGTATTGCTTCACATTCATTTGTTTTGGAATTTGGCGAACTGTGTTTCAACTTGGTTGAAGAGAGTCCCTTGACACGCACCGCAAATATCGATCCGAGGGTTTGCATAGAATGATCTGGCGCATTTCTCTAGCGATCTGATTGTAAGTCAGTACTCGGTGTGGTTGAATTCGACGGATCTTCGGGAAATTTGGTTGATTCGCAGAGAATACTTCGAACACAGAAAGTCCCCGCTTCGGTGCCGAATAAACAGGGTCTTTCACCCATGCGAACGGCCAGCCTCGATCCTCCTTAGACATTTCTCCCCCGCGGTTATGCTCGATCCGAGAAAGAATGCATACTGGCCTGTACCTTTATTCCAACGTTAAATATTGCAAGAAAGGAACTAAAAGAATCTCGCACATTTACTATTCACAGAAAGACCGAATCCCGAGAATCAATCACAATCAAATTCGTCCGTCAGTTTCCCTTTCGAAGTCTCCTTCGGACAGTAGCAACGGAATGAAAAATCTCTCCAAACGCGTGTTCAAAGTACTCTAGTGCTCTAGAGAGGCTCGTCTTTCCTGCCGGCGTCAACTCATACACCGTATTGCGACCTTTCAATTTTCCCCTGATTAGCCCGCGACTTGTAAGATCTTTGAGGGCCGGATATATCGTCCCGGGGTTCGGCTTCTCACCCCTGCGCTTGCCGATTTCGGTGGCAAGTTCTTGCCCATACATCGGCCGAGTGGAAAGTAGCCAAAGAACCATGAACGAGAGCAAGCCACGCATGTCACACGTTTCTGCAGACTCTTGCCTGTTGACCATCGTTGAACAGTCTTTGCTACTTTCCAACTTATTAAGCTTAGAGTAGCACAATTAATGTCGCTCCATTAGGGCGTAAATCAAGCACAAATATATCAAAAAAGTGACATTTTATCCCGTGCTGCACAACAATTGAGTATGTCAGACGCCCGATATTGTTATATTGGGCATCACATAATGGTGTGCGATAGTACTGATGCAGATCGAGGTCGCAAAGCTGGACGAAATCCCAGAAGGTAAAATGAAGCGCGTGCATGCGTTTGATACTCATGTCCTCCTGTCCAACGTGCACGGAGGGATCTACGCCACGCAGGATAGCTGCGGGCATCAAAGGGCGAGTCTCTCTCGTGGCACTCTCGATGGTCAGATTGTCACCTGCCCGCTCCATAGAGCGAAATTCGACGTGACCACTGGACGAAACGTGTCCGGCATAAACATGAGTATGCCTCCTGAGCTGATGCAAAAAATCCCACCCGAGGTAATGGCAATGTTTCAGAAAACAGGTGAGATAATCTCGGAGATCGATATCCAGCCGCTCAAGACGTACAAGGTCATCGTGAAGGATGGTTCGATCTTCGTAGACAATGTGTCGTAAGTTTGTGCGACAATCCCGAATTGAATCAAGGAAGTTTCGTCAAGGTCTGTAAGGAAGAAAGTTCGCGAAGGTTCGATGTTTGGTGTCGCCGGTAATCCGGTTCTCTTATCAAAGATCGAAAGGAAAATCTATTCTGTGAACGCTGTATGCTCTCGCTATAATGGATACCTGCCAAGGGGCGAGCTCAGACACCCCGTAGTAATCTGTCCGGTTCACAAGGCACAGTTTGACATCACAGCGGGCAGCGTGGCGAAGAACGTTCCTGCGCTAATGAAATATACGACAAATAAGGAAGCTACCGACCTGCGCACTTACGAGGTCGAAACAATCGCAGGCAACATCCGCGTCATGATTTAATCCGCATCTCGAATCATTCTGAACAAGTTTAGAAGGGGAAAGAAGAATGACACGACCACCATCGACTCGCGTTACGAATTCTACAACAGGAACGCAGGAGCCTCCTATCGCGAAT
>JBOGRL010000050.1:0-4196 GCA_050749505.1 Nitrososphaerales archaeon | reverse complement strand
TACTGAATGTGTCTAAAGAGCAGGGGTCCGCACCAATTGCTCTAATAGTCAACCTGATAGTTGGTTGGCTCGCCTACTTCCTAGCTGCCGTCTTTAATTTGGGCGCCCTGTGGTTGGGCATTGCCGTAATGTTCGCCTCGTTCGGTAATTTTGTAATTCACACGTTTGTCTTTAACATTAGAGGGAAAATGACTTACAATCCGGGGATGGTGACTGGAATCATCCTCTGCCTCCCCATATCTGCTTACTTCTTCTACCTGGTCATCTCGACAGATGCTGCGTCGCCGCTGGACTGGATTCTCGGTGTTTTACTTGGAGTTGCTTTCGCCTACTTTGGAATATTCAAGGTGATTGACTGGTTAAAAGACGAGAACACCCCATACGTGTTCCCGGCCAGATTCTTGATGCCTGCAAGGCGGAAGACTGTGGAGAGTAATTAAACGAGATCCTAACGGGCCTATCTTTTTTATTTCCTAGTCTGAGTTGTTTTCCAGTTGGTATCTTATTTCGATGTGATGTCGTTCGGAACTTCCGATATCGCACTTGAATTTCTTTGCGAGGGGCGAATAGTGAAATTCATTGGCAACAATCACATCGTCCTGCTCGATCTTGATATGCTTCATAATCATATCCTAGTCGACGACGAAGACGTGTTTTTCCTTCTCTCCGATTTCAAACTTTTCTTTCGACACTTTCCTTCACTTCCATTTTGTCAAGATTTCTTCCCTTCGGAATGCAGCTCTTGCGAGTATGAGCAAGATCACGTCTACAGCAACGAGAGCGGCGCCGACATAGAGAAGGTTGCTTGTGACCCCTAGATCTATTATGTTGATTTCACTTAAGACGAAGATACCAAAAAACGGGATAACTATCAGAGCTCCGATCTGCGCTGCGATCCTCACATCACTAACTCTTGATGAAACGATGATGTTCCATCCCACGCTCATTATCGCTACAAGAGGTACCAAGAGAAAAAGGATAATGTCAGCATTCAAATTGGGAAAAAAATAGTAACCCAATTTCGAACGCGTGACAAAGTCCATGAGTGCCATAAAGATCGTGGCACCTCCCAGAATCCCTGCAATTGGCGGCAGGAAAGCAGAGATTCCCTTTCCGAACAAGATTTCACTGTCTGTCGTCGGGGTGGCCAGCAGTGGCTCAAGGCTCTTTTCGACTTTCTCGCCGACTATGCTGTAAGATGCAATAGCTGTAGGAATTACACCCGCGAGTACGAGGTAAAAGAAAGTAAATGCTGGTAATAGTATCGGTATCCGCGCTACGCTCCTAGCTTCGACATACGCCGTCACCGCAGGCAACGCGAAACTGAAAAGTAGCGGGTAAATCATTTTCGAGTAGATGCAATTTCTAGTGCTGACTAGATGTTCCTAGCGAGTCGAAGTTTTCTCCAGCATCTGAATCGCTACATCAATGTGAGCGACAACTTCATCCAGCGTCGAGATCAAGGTGTTTAATCTTTCAAGGTCAGAGACGCTCACCTGAATTCACGCTCAAAAATCCTAAATCAGAACCCATTTGGGCGCGAATACCGGTCGCCGCACTCAACTCTAGTTCACGGCCATCTCCTTCGAAGAATCGACAACAATATGCTACTCCGGTTCTGACAACAATGTGCTGGAACCAGGAAAACGGAAGTGAGGAGAGCCGTAATTGAGGCGAGCCCTCCGACAAGTCGATACTGCAATGAATAATCAGATTCGCAACCAATCGGTATCGAATCTCTGGGAATTTGTCGCCTCAAGGACTTTGGATATGGAGGGGATGGGATTCAATCCCATTATGGGTTTGAATCCCGTACACAGACTATGAAAAATCTCGCCCAAAGTTGACCGCGAGCGAATGGTTCTACATCCAAACCCATAGCAGCAATGATTTATGCTTCTCTCAGCTTCACTTACGCCAAAACGTTCGTCAGTCCCAGCTGGGAGATGCGCAAACGAATCTCACGCTTCAGCAGGCGTTTGAACATGCTCAGCCAATCTGTCGAGGAGGTCGCAATAATGTACCCGATGAAAGGAAGTGACAGGCCCAGAATTACGAGATATCCAATTAACGATTGTGAGGTGGCGGTGTTTTGAGTAGGATCAGTTGCATTGAAGACAAAGCTCACGTTGGTTACGTTTCCAAAGCCGGGGGATTGCGCATATCCAGTCTGAGTTACTCCACCATACGTTACAGTGATTGATACATTAGCCCCTTTCTGTCCACCCGAAACCGCGGCGAAAGTTCCTTGATAGTAGCCCAAGTATCCGTATGTGTCATTGGGGAGGGTGCCGAATTTCGGAAGAGCTGATTCTGTGAATGGGGAAGAGTGCATGCTAGAGATTGTGGCGTTTGCGGTGAATAATATCTCACCTTTGTTGTCCGTTGATGAGTAAATTGTGACATTACCATCAACCATAGCTGGCGGAGGACGGGAGACTGGAGGACTTCCGATCACAATCGGCGTACCGGTTAGGGCCGAAGTTGGCATCGTACCGCAAATGGTGTTGCCACTCGTCGTTAGGTCGTACGCGTTCACCCAAGACGTTCCATTCCAGTATTCCATCGAGTTGGTCTCGCTGATGTTGCTCGAGTTTATGCATATTGTGGCAAAGGCTCCAGAACCTAGATTCTGGCTCACTTGCACATCGTAGAAGCTTTCTCCGCCGAGCTGGACGTTGCCAGTCCCAGAGGGTTGACCGCTAAGGTCCGAGGACGCAACGGTAACCAAAGTTCCGTCTGGTGCGGAGGAGCCGCTGATCTGGACGTAGACGCCAGTGGTGGACATTTGGTCTATATCAGCCGATCCGCCCTGAAGGGTGGTCGAAGTAGTGCAGCTTGAAGCGGTAGACCCGTCGCACTCGGGAGGTGCAGAAGTTGTGGTTGTGGTAGTAGTTGAAGTTTGACTAGTCGAAGTGCTTGATGTCGTCGTGGAAGAAGTGCTAGTAGATGAGGTCGAGATAGTTACACTTGTCGAAGAAGATGTTAAGGTACTGGTTGTCATTGTTTGAGAAGTCGTTGTAGTCGTGGTCGACGAGGGACCGCATGGCGATTGTTGTCTGTAATCGGAGAACCCGTAAATTGCGCCAGTGCACTCGTTGATAACATAGCCATTAGTATTGTCCGGGTCTAAGGTCATTAAGCCGTTGACTGGTGGTGACGATAACATGTTGTAAATGACCCCGTAGTTGGTTACGATAGTGGCGGCAGAGATGCCAGCTACGCCTAGAATGTCAATCGTGCCATTGCAGTTGCAAGTTGGCTGCAAGCTGTAGACGTTGCTAATGGTCCCATAACTAGTGAAGTTCCCCCCATACCAATCAAGCAGATCGCCGTTCCCGTTGGCAAATACACTACTTTCACTGCATGAATTTGTATCACTTACTTTCCCATTCAAAATGTTGCCAGAGTTAACCAGAGCTCCCTGATAGTTGTCGATCAAGCCACAGTTGTTGATAGTTCCAAGGTATCCATTTATGAGCTGCACGTTGAGGTTAGTTTCCAAAGTGCCACCGTAGTAGTTGTTGATAGTGCCCATGTTAGTGATTGGAGCAAGGGAACCATAGATCACACCTCCATTCTCGTTGTTGATCGTTCCTCCGATATTGTTGTTGAGACCTCCAGAGGAAGTACTATAGATAGCAGGCGGAGGACAATATGGCAAACATCCCGATGTTTTAAAGACTGAAAGACCAGCAGGCACTTTGATGCCTGTTAGTTCCCCGTACACCTTGATGTTGCCAGCATTGTTAATCGTTCCAGTATTGTTGATTTATCCGGTTGCTTCATTGAAAAGCAGGCCAAGATGGTTGTTGTTGATGACGCCATAATTGACTATCCCTTGGTTAAGTTTCGATTGACCGTAGACAACGGGTCCAGAGGCGTCGTTGATGGTCCCGCCATTATTGTTGATGACGCCCCAATTCATAATCGTGAGACCCTGCTCACCGATACTTATGGTGCCAGTGTTTTCTATATCCGCACGATTATCGCTGCCACCACCATTGTAGAAGGAACCTCCCACGTCCAAGTTAACAGTGGCATAATTGTTGAAGGTACCGTCGTTCTGGATGCTACATACACTCGCAACAATTTGTGCCGTAATTGTTGAAGACTCCATCATTGTAAATAGTCCCGAGTAGGGTGTTCGTAAGGATGTCCGCGCCTCCGACTGTAGTGGTCCCGTCATTTATGAT
>JBOGRL010000049.1:0-5593 GCA_050749505.1 Nitrososphaerales archaeon | reverse complement strand
CAGTTGTACCTGGAATGACAGTGCTCTTGACTACAACAAGGTGGTAGGCACTCTTTTCCTTGATCGCACTGCCGACCTGATGCGAAGCTGACTCTATGTATTTTAGGTCAATTTCGCCGCTAGAGTTGCTGGGCGTTCCAACGGTCAGGAACGTGATACCAGAATTTAGAACTGCGTCATGAAAGTCTGAGCTGCATGAAAAACTCCCGTCATCTATGCACTCTTTGAGGCCAGAATCGATTCCCTGCTCATGAATGGGAGATTTTCCGCTCCGTATCAGTTCGCATTTTCGCTCGTCGATCTCTACCCCGAAGACTCGATATCCGCGGCTGGCAAAGCAGACTG
Organism: Nitrososphaerales archaeon; assembly: GCA_050749505.1. Classification (GTDB taxonomy): domain Archaea; phylum Thermoproteota; class Nitrososphaeria; order Nitrososphaerales; family CADDZS01; genus DATLTL01. Next base: position 5,248 of record JBOGRL010000049.1, on the reverse strand, counting down.
CCGTAGCCAGTCCGACGTAGCCTAATCCGACGATGGATATTCCGGGCAGACGCTTATTGCGCGGCATGTCGGAGGAGGAAGAACGTCGACTGGCGGACGGAGATGCCTTCGATTCTTGATTTCTCATCTTGGTGTCCCTTGGCGGCATGACCAGAATCCTCAACTATTGTTCTGCGAAAAGCCTCTGTCGGATTCCCCTGTAGTCTTCCAGCACCCTCAGGCCCTCACTCGTTGCCTGGTACAGTCTTCCCCCGAGCGCTTCTTCCGAAGTTATGAGTCCGCTGCTCTCCAGCGTTCCCAGGATCTTCTTCAGCTCATTGTGCGAAATATTGGCATCCCTCATGATGTGGGTCAACCTCAAGGGGCGCAGCGAAGTGCTCTGGATGATGTCAAGAAATATTTCAATCCTCGACCTCCTAGCAAACACATTGTTAGCTTTGTCTCCCTCGTTTATCCTGCGAATTTCATCGATCATCATTCTCGCTGGATTATCCATGCTCCTTACCAGGAGAGCCGCTTTTTCTCGGAAAGCTTCCCTTTCGCCCACGTCAAGCAATTTTTCGACGTGCTGAGCGATTTGAACAGGCTCCGTAGAGTGGGGGATATACCTGTGCAGCTCAACCACGGGCTTGGAAACAGGCCAGTAGATCGCGCTCACACTAGGCTTGCCCATGACGAAAGCTTCCATGAGCATCGTCTCGGCGGCACCCAGAGCGACATCGACATGCGCGACAGGACAATCACTCATCGATTTGTCGAGTACTGTAACATCTTCCATCTGAGAGTAGTGTCTCCTTTGAGCTTCGGTTCGCGGCAGGACCGCTATGCTCGCGCTGCCTGATTTGGCAATCAGTTCTACCGATTTTTCAAGAACCGGCTTGTGGCTGGGAAAGAAAGTCGCGAACTCTGGTTCCGGTCTTACAAAGACTATCGGTGGCTCCAGACCCAGCTTTTCAAAAGGGTTCACGGTAGATTCTTGTTCATCCTTCAGGTAGCAGGTGTGAAACCCGTTGAACCAAACAATCTTCTCTGCGTCGGCAACTCCGTTTTGGAATAGCTCGTGCAGGTTATAGAACCTCGGAGTGAAGATCTTTGACGCGAGGGGGAAAACCATCTGGTTCACGTGAGTCTCTCGTTCATCATAGAATATGGTCCATGATGGAATGTTCAGCCCAAATGCTACCCTGACAGCCTCGGGCCACCTCTCCGTAAGGACGAGGTCTGGCTTTTCCCTTTGGACAATTGGAAGCATCTGCTGGATAGTTTCGGCGTATGCTTCCAGTTTACTGGATAGCTCCTTTCCTCCATGCTTGCCGACGGGGATGTAATCGATCCCCTTCGCCCGGAGAATTGAAAATATCCCATCGTGGTCGCGCGCAGTTACCAGGAACTCGCACTCTTGTTCAAGATCTTTGATCAGGGGAGCAAAAAAGTTTGCCTGAAAGGGCGTTCCTATCGCAATCCAGATCTTCTTGACTTTCTTTGGTTCGGGCTTTGCATTACTATTAATTGCTTGCATTGGGCTATACCTCTCTCACTACATCGAAACCGTAATCAGAACAGCTAGAACTGCGTAAACCCCCTCCATCAGGAGCAATGATTTCACTAGGCTGCGCTCCGTCATCGCGGTCACCCGCATGAAAACATGCGACAGAGCGGCGTAGTTGGGCGGCCTCAGGGTCCCATCCGACGTTACAATGGTATTCCCGTGGATTTTTCTTGCGGAGAAAGGGTTCCTCGATAGCATCTTCAGTGTGAAATCAAGCGCAGCAGGCAGACTGACAACAACGGCGGCAAATACCAGTCCCGAGATGAGCCCGATCGTCGCGATCGCGGCGCCTGCCATCAGGGTGCCTGTGTCGCCCGGAAAGATCCTTGCAGGATACCAGTTCAAAGCTAGGAAACCGATGTAACCTGCGAGGAAGAGAGTCCCGATCGCAAAGCCCACATACTGTTTCTCGAGTGCCGAGAGCAGTGTGAGCGTCCCGATGCCTATGGCCGCGCACCCCGCTTCAAGCCCGTTGAAACCCGCAAGCATGTTGCTGAGGTTCGCTGAAGTAGTGACGCCCAGCGGCACCACCAACAACGGATAAAGGATCCCGAAGGGTATCGAGCCAATGAGCGGAAAGTGCAATTCCGTTCTCCCAAATAGAGCGACCGCCAGGGGTATCGTCATCAAAGCTACGACGAACGGTTTGTACCTTTGCCTGATCGAAATGAGATCATCCACAAGCCCTACCACCCCAACTAGCAAAATGGTCAAGAGGCCCGCAAAGAATAGGAATGTAAAAAATCCTGGCTCTAGTTCATACAAGAAGGACGCGCCAGCAGCCACTCCAACCAGGACTGCCAGCCCGCCCATCTCCGCAGTAACGGGTTTGTCCGGTTTGTGAACGTCAACGCCAGTTATTCCCATCTCCTTGAATTTGACAGAAAGGAATCTCGAAAGCACGACCGTTATCCCAACGGTAAGTGCAAAAGAAACTGATACCGCGAGGATGGCATTGATCATAGCGAAATACCAGCCTCGGCAGCCGACGATGATGAGGGCAGCTTCTCGATTACTTTCCAGAACGCGACGGCACCCGCGCCAAACGTACTGATCCAGACAAAGAGCGAGGTAATGCCGCGCCAGAACGCGCTCAGCAGCCAGCCAGTGGCCAGCCATGTACCATACATTGCCAGTGAGGAAAAGACAAAGATGTTGATGCTGAGTGAAACTATCAACAGAATTCTGAACACTTTTTGCGTCATCTCTTATCCTAGCCGTTGTTTTCCCTGGTACTCGTTTTTCTATCTGCGCTGAATGAGTTCGCCGTTGGTGAGAATCTCGTCGTTCACGCGTTCGAAGTCAGTCATCGACCCAACGTCAGCCCAGTAGGCATTTTCAAAGTAAGAGTTCAAGAATTCCCCCTTTGATATGAGGGCGGGAAATGTCTCGGTCTCAAGACTGGAGATTTTTCGCTCGGGGATGTACTCGAGCATCCTTTGCTCAAAGACATAGATCCCCGCGTTAGCCATGAAGGATAACGTGGGTTTTTCCTCGAACCTCTGGATCATCGCATTCTTGTGTAGCGTGATGTATCCGTAGGGGATCTTGACCTCGAATTTCTTTAGGGCGATTGTCCCAATACCCTTTGCATTTTCATGGCTCGAAATGAGGTTTGAGATGTTGAGCGAGGTTACGATGTCCCCATTCATCGCAAGGAATCTGCCTTTTATGAGGGGCTCGGCGGTCTTGAGTTGTCCGGCAGTACCGAGCGGCATGTCGGTCTCGGCGTACTCTACCTTTACGCCAAAGTTCGAGCCATCACCAATCGCGGAGATTATCTGCTTTTTGAGGTAGGCGACGCAAATTATGAACTCCTTTATGCCATAAGATTTCAGGTACTGAATAGTACGCTCAACAAGCGGCTTTCCTCCAACGGGGAGGAGCGCCTTTGGGACTACGTAGGTAAGTGGGCGCATCCTTGTTCCGGCGCCGCCTGCCAAGATCAGCGCTTGCATCTAGAATGGGCACCTCAGAGCTGGGGTTGAAGATGAAGAGCTGGCTACGGAAGGAGTAGACGATATAGAGTTCCCTAAACTAGATGTGGAGTACAGACTACAGATCAATGAATTTCAGATACACACGCACTTCGTGGTGTAACTATAAGCCCACTGCAATTGCAGCTCCTAGCTTGATCTTCTAGAAGATTAAGACTAGAGAAATGATACATCTTTCACCGGATTTGGAGACTTTTTCGTCAATTTGTAGTCCCAGCGCAGGCACGCAGAGAAGTTTGGCCTCTGGCCTGGTTCCATTCCTTTTCTCTTTCCATCAACTCTCTATTTTCTTATCACGTGAGAGACTGAAAGCTCAAGTTTTCTCGAAAAAACGAGCATCGAGATGCGAGCAGACTCTCGGAGCAAGCTCGGTTAAGGCTGGTTATTAACTGATATGAAGGCCAGGGTCATCCACCTGAATTTCAAATTCATGCTCGCGAATTATTCCTCATTTGCAGGCAGCAGTCATGGGTCTCGAGCACAAGCCTAGAGGGGGTCGAATACTACATTAGCCAAGTCTTGTCGAATAATTCTCTGTGAAGATAGCTCAGGTAAACGTGTACTTTAGCCCGTTCTTTGTGGGTGGTGCAGAGTGGTATGTTTACAATGTTTCAAGACGCCTCGTGAAGATGGGTCACGAAGTGCATGTATTCTCCGCAGAAAAGTACCTGGACAAGAGCGCGCGCAAGAAAGAGGACGTCGAGGGGATTTCAGTTCATCGTTTGCCGTTCAAGTTGGATTTGAGTTATCGTTTAAAAGTCTGGAACGGACTGGCCGATGCGATCTCGAAGGAAGGAAGGTTCGACATCATCCACGCTTACGACTATGCGCAGTCTCATACGAGCACCGCACTAAGAGTTGCCAAGAAGCAGAACATTCCGGCGGTGCTCACCGTATTTGATATTCACTCAATGATACCCAGGCCTTTTTACAAGCAGGTGCCAGTGAAGCTATTTGAGAGGGTCTTCGCAAAGGGAGTGCTCTGCTCTGCAAACAAGCTTCTGGTTCGCGCGCCGACTCTGATTGAGCCGCTTGAAAAGATCGGCGTACCCAAAGAAAGAATAATCGTTACACCCTCAGGAATAAACGAGCAATCCCTCGGTGCGTATGATGGCAAAAAGTTTCTGAAAGAACACGGCATTTCAGGGTCGCCGGTAATCCTTTTTCTCGGGAGACTGAACCAGCTGAAGGGACCGCAGCACGTATTGAACATTGCTTCCGACGTGCTGAAAGATTTCCCCGAGGCGGCCTTTGTGTTCGTTGGCCCAGACCAGGCCGGCTACGCGGAGGAACTCCGCAAAATTGCAAAATCTCATGGGATAGAAGGTCGGGTGTTCTTCACCGGCGCGATTTACGACCTTGACAACAAAATGGAAGCTTACTCCTCATGCGATGTTTTTGTTTTGCCCACAACATACGAGGGTACAAGCCAGGCAATATTCGAGGCAATGTCTCAATCAAAGCCAATCGTATCGACCAGTGTCGGCGGGATTCCTTCCCAGATACAGAGCGGAAGGGAAGGCCTGCTAGTCCCATACGGCAATGACAGCGCTCTGGCAAACGCAGTAATCGTTCTGTTGAAGGATACGGAGCTGGCAAAAAGACTCGGCCATGACGCTCGAGTGAAGGTCGAGTCCTTCACTTATCCGGAACTCGCCTCGGAGCTTGTCAGAGTATACGAGTCTGTTATTATGGCTCACAC
>JBOGRL010000048.1:0-4535 GCA_050749505.1 Nitrososphaerales archaeon | reverse complement strand
CTATGGTACTGTTGACGCTACGCCTCTTTTCCTGATTGTCGCATCTGAAATCTACAGGTGGACCAAAGACAATAGTTTCGTCGAGCGTTACAAAAAGAACATCCTCAACGCACTGTCGTGGATTGATAAATACGGCGACAGAGACAAAGATGGCTTCGTCGAGTACAAGACCAAATCCAAAGACGGACTTGTGAACCAATGCTGGAAGGATTCGTGGAACGGAATCCAATACTCGAACGGAAAAATTGCAGAACCTCCTATAGCAACTTGTGAAGTCCAGGGCTACGTCTACGACGCAAAGGTTCGAATCGCGGAGATTGCGAAAGAAGCCTGGAAGGACAACTCTCTTGCGAAGAAGCTCTTGGACGAGGCGAACGACTTGAAGGGATTATTCAACGAAAAGTATTGGATCGAAGACAAAGGTTACTACGCGGTTGCGCTCGACGCGGACAAGAAACAGGTCGATTCGATGACGTCCAACAACGGACACTTATTCTGGAGCGGAATCGTATCAAACGATAAAGTGGATCCTGTCATCGAAAACCTGCTGGGCGAGAGCATGTTCTCAGGATACGGGATCAGGACAATGTCCATAAAAGACAGTGGCTACAGCCCAATTGGCTATCACGTCGGCTGCGTCTGGGTGCATGATAACAGCATCATTGCCGATGGGTTTGCGCGATACGGAAGAAGAAAGGAAGCAAACACGATCATCGATGCACTCCTCGAAGCTGGCCCGCATTTTGGATTTACCTTTCCGGAAACATTTGCCGGCTTTCCGAGATACAAAACAGACTTTCCGGTTCGCTACCCTACCTCATGCTCACCACAGGCTTGGGCGGCGGGATCGCCTCTTTTGTTTCTCAGGACTCTGCTAGGGCTCAAGCCGTCTTCTGACAAAAAGAGAATAGCCGTTGATCCGATTTTCAATAACGCGGATACCATGATCGGATTGCAAGGCATGCAGGCGTTTGGAAAGACATTCAACATCGAACTACGCGATGGATTAAAAACTCAAGTTATTCAAACTGACTAAAAGAGGATCCAGAATTATGTGGGGAGCCCCTCTGACCTAACTTCAATAGTGAACTCTCTGGACTCTTCGCAGTACTGTAAGTCAGCTCCGTACATGGTGAGGCCTTGCGCAGTAAAGTGTTAAACCGATTCTCCGGCTTTCCTCGGTTCGGAGAGCAGAGGCCACCCAGAAGCATTAGCTCTCCAGCCTCTTAGAACCCAAAGGTGTAGTCCAAAGAATCCGAAGTATCCGAGAACCACAACCACCGCGATGCATGGAAGATCTTCTCAGAGCAACGAGAGAAACGAGGCGAACTGAGTTTCACTGACTCGACGAGCATCGCCGTGATGAAGAGCCACAACGTGACGAGAATAGGAACTTTCGACGGAGACTTTGGAGAGATCAAGGGCGTAGATGCGATCAGCTAGCTATGACAGCCCATATTCATGCCGAACGTGCAACAACGTCAGACCAAAGGCGAAGTGCTATCCTGCACGGTCAATTTGCGTGTATGTGAAAGTATGGCCCCTCGGGGCACAAATCTTGGTTTCGGATGCATTACGTAGGGTAGCTCAGCAAACTGTATGGTACTAACGTTACTGGCGTTCAGAAGGATCAGAGAGAGCAATAGCTAATTGCATCATAACTAACAGCTTTTTTAGTTTGTAGGAGCTACGTCAAGACAGTAGTACTCCGAACCATAAGGAAGAGAGGTACTGTTTGATCTCGTTACCCTGAGCGTAAGCGGCCCGGTCGCGCGGGTGCATACATCTAAGACGCGGCCTTGGTGATAAGAGCCATTGAACGACCGTGACTTCGGGCTCTGTGCGAACATGTGAATAACCGAGATCACGCAAGGAGACTCTCATAAGATATCCGGCGCGGGATAGTCTTGGTATACGATCTCGCAAAAGGCGATCCGAGTATGCAGTTGAACGAAATCAAGAAATCAGGAATCGGATCTGAGCTCTCGAAATACTAATTGAAGCAATTCGTGAACATATAACCTGTCAACATCTAGGGATCTAAAACCGAAACAAAAGAGTTCCCGTGAAAGTCACAAATCTGCTGAAGTCGGGCTTCCTAGTCCCGAGCGGAAGTATATACGATTCTTGCCGCTACGAAGTCACGACACAGGAACCGCGGCCTTTCATTCGAATCCTGCAAGACGCTGATACAAGATCTGCAAGGGAAGCAAGGGAAACCCCTCTCGGAGGAGGAGACTAGTAGTAGGCTTAGGAGATGTATGTTTTTACACGTCGAAATCCATCGAAATTAACCAGTACAAAGAAAAAGTACTAAACCCATATTTTCGCCGGTCTGTGATAACGCTCCGCATGTCCGGAAGAGAAAACCAAGTCTACACGCCGGATGATTTTCGTAGTGCTGCTCTGCGTAATTCTTGACTTCCTCCACAAACTTGTTTCGTATGTCGGACTTTTCCCCAGTTTTCGAGATTTTTCGGGCTAACAAACCGCCAGATCAGGCATCTCACGTTTGAATCAAAGCCCTGCGGTGCAAGCGTAGCCATTCCTCTGTAACCCGGGAATCCGTTAGCGCTTTCAGTAACTCGCCTGAGCCAGTCAGCGTACTCCTTTTCGCGTCGGGACTTATCCGTCTGCTCACTACGATCACAGTGTCATCAGAAATTGTGGATAATTATGGAGTCGATCTTACTGAAAACAATAAGAGAATAATAAGCGTGCAAAAACTTGCGGTTTGGCTTGAAATCGACCATTGAATGGCTTTTGGAAAAGGATCAACCATCCATCCGGTACCTCGCTCTGACACAGCTGCTGGGGAAATCCAAGGAAGATCCCGAAGTTATTTCCTCAAGAAAAGCCTCAGCCGAAATCGGCTGGGCTGCAGAGATACTCGCAAAGCAAGAGCCAGGCGGATGGTGGGTCGGAAAGGAAAGCCTGTACTTGCCTAAATATCTCTCGACCAACTGGATGCTCTTGATACTCTCAGATCTCGGCCTCTCGAAGAATGATCCCGGGGTCGAGAAAGCTTGCAACTTGTGGATCAGAAAATTCGCGAAAAAGGATGGAGGATTTGCAATGGAGAGTTCGAAGAAGAGTCACGTCTGTACTGCGGGAAACATGGCCCGTGCGCTTGTAAAGTTCGGGTATGTCGACCATCCGAAGGTCGAAAGTACTTTCGAGTGGCTCGCGAAAAACAGCGCTGATCTTGGTGGCTGGTCTTGCTTTGGGAGCGGTAGAAACCTTGATTCGTGGGAGCCACTCAGCGCATTCGCGGTTTACCCGAAGGAAAAATGGACAAGGAGCATGAAGATAGCAGTCGAAAAAGCTTCGGAGTTCTTTCTCGAAAGAGAGTTGCACGTCCAGGGAGATAACTACGACCCGTGGTACCGCTTCCACTATCCAGTCCACTACTATTACGATCTCTTGGTCGGGTTGGATTTTATGACCGCTCTTGGATACGGGAATGACAAGAGGCTTGGTCATGCGATAGAGGTTCTGAAGAAAAAGAGGAACGAGAATGGGAGTTGGAACCTCGACGCGGTACATCCAGATGTCGAAGGCGGCATGAGCGAGTGGTATGCGAATCATCCAAGGCAGGCTCCCACTCCGTTTGAGCTGGAAAAAGTCGGGGAACCGAGTAAGATGATAACGCTAAAAGCGATGCAAGTGCTCGAGAGGTTGGGTCAAAAGAATACTAGCTGACGAAATTAGATCGGTGTGTTTTTGAAATCATGAAAGCAAGAAAGGTCGAGCCGTTCCCGCTGTTGATACCGCCCGTGGGCGAGTCACAAAATCAAAATGCACAGAATCCAAGCTAATGAGCTGTGATTGCTCCATTTACTTAGCCCTCAGTTCCTCCATCACTGACTCGATGTACAGCTGATACAAGGGCTGATGGTGAAGGAAGAAGAGATTGATTCAGTTCCAGATGTGTTTCAGTTTGCATCTGAGACCGTGACTCCTGCAGGTGAAGTGATCGTCAAACGCTTCCGTCCTGTCCTTCAGATACTGAATTGCTCTTTTTTTTCGGTCACTTCCCACAGCCAGCTCCCTCTCTGGTAGGTGTGATGCTTCCAGTCAAGTGACTCACATGCCAGTTGGTAGTAGAGCGCGCCATCCGTCCAGACTGGATGGTTTCCACATGCGTGGCGCAGACGGACGCTCGGCAAAATTTCCCATGCGTCTGGATGCTTAGCGATACACACCCAGTTGAAATAAAGTTATTGGAGAGACACACCGTAACAGATTATGCCTGAGACTCTACGGAAGTGTTGAACAAATTGTTATCGTCCTGAACGAAGTTCGATTGAATCTCCAGGGTTAAGCACCTGCGGCCTCCCTTCCTTATGGATTAACCATATACGCATGATAGGTGAAACTTAGATCAATGTTTCCTGTTCTCACGAGCTTTCTCCGCGAGTACGTGCTTCGCAGTCATGGTGACTCCTGACCTGTCACCTAGAGCAAGGAGCTTAGGAAATGCACAATTTTCTTCGCAGCGGATGATGCTGTGATTCAGCGATCCTGTCACAAAA
>JBOGRL010000047.1:0-3837 GCA_050749505.1 Nitrososphaerales archaeon | reverse complement strand
AGGCATAACAGGCTCGAACTTGAGTTCGGCAAGTAGGAGGCAAGGACGGCTTTGGTATTGTAGAGCAAAGCATAAAAATTAACATGCACAGCAAAAAATGACTCATATGTGATGAAATTCAAATGCTGATTAGAATGAAAGGTATGACTTGCACATGTAAGTAGCCCAGAGGGTAAGCCGATTGTCCGATAAAAGAATTATTCTCTCGTCAGGGCAAATTTTCTTTTTCTTCCTTTCTTTCAAAGCTCTAGAATTTTTAGTGTGATCAGCAAGAAGTGGCGTCGGTTTATTTCCTACTTTCGACTCGTAGCAAAGCCCGAACAATTTTGAAATGTACGGGGAATGCGCATTGACAACATTGGAGAGATGAGGAACTCGGCAAGCCTCAGCGCAGAGAATGTCAAGTTATCCTCCCCGTAAAATTGTTCTGAATTCTTACGAGTGACACCAAATAGGTTGCTATCGATAGGACGCTTGAATGGAGTGGAATCTTGTTGTGGAATCGTTTTGTCTTGCCCTTGAAGAGATTAAACCATGATTCCACAGAACTCCTTTCTCTGAATGTCACCTGTTTGTATCGCAAGCCGAGATGGTCGAGCGCCGGAGGATACCAAGGACCATTATCTACAAGGACGAGGGGGTCTGTTCGAGCATTACCTGAGTGCCTCCTTCAGGAACAGGATCGAATCGAGCTCCGCAGGGCATTACTAAAACTTTATCTGACAGTAGTTGTTTTGACTAATATATTGTCTAATATTCGCGATATTGACATTGAAGATTCAACCGTCAAAAAGTACATTTCCAAGAAAACGGCAATCGATGTTTCCAAAGTCAATCCTCCTAGCTTCAATGGGAAAGGCGGTGAAATGGACGACCTCATGCACTCTCTCGTGGACAGCCATCAAGTAATGCTGCTATTGGTTGAGATGATGAAGGGCTCAATCGAAAATAATGAGGATACGAACAAGTTGTTAAAGCAGGTGGAATATCTCATCGCCACGATAAATTCGGCCAGTGATACCTTGAAGCAACTGAGAATTAGGGAAAAGTGATCGCGTCAACAAGGGGCATGTTGCCAATTTAGACATCATTTCAAACTCTTTCAAGGAACTTTTGGTGGTTCACGACATGGTTATGATACATCCAATTCATCTACCTCTAATTGACAATCGTGTTAACATTCCTGCACGATCGTCTTTCTGCACCCGGGCAGAGGCAACCTGCAATTCAAAGAGATCACCGTTGACAATGAAGAACAACGGTTTGGTGCGGACAATACTTTGGGGAAGTTTAGAATAAACCATCCGAAACTAGGGAATTGCTATTGCGATAACAAATGTTGTAGGAAAGATCATTATTGTTTTTGCTCTCGGGGCGAGGTTCAGCTAGATATTGATGGTCGGTTGGTTGGAAATGTGACTGAAAGGGATGAGACAAACAGAATCTAATGGAGAGGGCACACCAAGCCATTTTTCACGCGCGCAAACGGCCATCTTTCGAAGGTTTTCACTCACTTTTTTTGCGACACTCGGCTGACAGTTAGAGGAGAAACATTGATCGACTGATTTTCCCGAGTAGGTCTTGATTTGCTCCTCTCAAGCAGAGAAAGACGTTCAGAGAATGGAAATGTCGGTTTTTTTCCTGAACTGTGAGTAAGGTCGTATATTGACGTTCCGGATGATCAATGAATCTCATCGAAGGCAAAGAGCATACTGTATGCAATGTTCACATCAGTTGCGATTTTTATCTTGCGTATTGCTTTTGAGAGGGCTACTATTTCGAATGCGGATACTTAACTCCGAACGAATCCAAATGACACTTTGACACTACGATCGACAAATACTGTGATTATGACGCATTAGATCTTGTGTGGACATTTTTAGACGTCAACTTGCATATCTTTAGATCGCTCATAAAGGAGTAGATCTCCGATTATTGTTCTGCTTTCTGTTTACTATGAACCGTGTTATTTGATGAGAGTTTGCGATCTTGCAGAGACAATCACCTTCACGGTAAGCCTTTAGGTAATTTCTTTTGCAACGAATAAAATTATCAATTGCGTTGACATAGCATCGGTCGAGAAGAAAGAGACAATATCAATTTATCGCGACACTCCCAAATCAACGAAAACGACTTAGTTATTGATTGGCCCCCCCAAGACCGAGGATTCCGACTGATGGAGTCTGTGACTCGCGACTGCAATTAGGTGCTCTGATCTGCTGCATTGTAGCATTCCTTACTTCCGAGGAACTTAGCTGATCTCCCACCACTCCTTAAACCAAATATCTGCTAGTCCCCATCTGTCTATGGATATTTTCTTCAGAATCCCAAAGGTTAGCTAGCAGCTGTTAGCGGTAGTACTACCTGCCGGAGGAGCACCGTGGGCAAGAGAGATTTTTGAATCTTGCCTATTGCTTTGGTTCCTCGGCCAGAGGCTCCATCTCGCCCGAGAACTCGACCTCCATGTTCGCTATCAGTGTCTCGATGAATTCCTCAAAATCGTCACGTTTCCAGTCGAGGTTAGCGACGAATTTTCCCCGGATGAAACTGAGGAATTCATACTGAATTGCGCGCTTTGTGGAATCTGACTGCGAAGTCATGTCCTTTCCTTCCTTCTTTCCTTCCTTCCACTCACTCACTCAACATCCCATCGCATACGACATTCCGTAGAAGAAGACGGTCCCACAGATGAAATCAAAGGGACCGCAGGCGAGCCCTATGATGTAGGCGCCACCTATCGCCGACGCATAGCACATTATCGTACTCGGCCAGTCCGGCGGTGACTCCAGGCTCAGCGGGACGTTCCCCTTGATCGCCGCGGTGTGCAGCGTGAAGATGGGGATCGCAATGAACAGTGATATGAGAAGTACAGCGATTAAGACTCGACCTAGCGTCGTCGCCGTCCTGTTCTTTCGGTGGCCGGCGTTGCTCTGCTTTCGATAGTGGAAGTAATAGATCGCGGATGCAATCCACACGATGGGCGCTGGGAATAGGGCGTAGAATTTGAATGTCGTGAAGGCGAGTACGATTGAAAGGATTAGCGCCGCAATCGTCAGGAGCGCCACGTTTCGTTTCTCGAAGATGTGGTTGTTCATTTGCTAATCACTCCAAGGGAAACAACACGTCGGACAGCGATTGGAATTCTCTTGCAAGCTTGTTCTCAGGTGGACCGACCCGCATGCCTGGCATTGAGCCTGGCATCGTTCGTCGTCCTCGTTGTCGTTACATACACTTGATTTCGGATTGTGAAGTTGAGTTGACATCATGTTTCTTCTACCTGCATAGGTAGACTTTGCTAGGTATTTACGCATTACCTCGCTACGTTAACCGTTATAGGTAGATTCGCAAAAGTTAACTAATGTGAGAAAACTGCCTTCTTCCGAACAATTGCCGAAAATCAAAGTTACCGTTGAAAAATATCAGTGCCTGCGCTGTGGCCACCTCTGGGAGACGAGAAATAATCGAGAGCCGCGAATGTGTCCCAAGTGCAAGAGCGTGAACTGGGACGAACCGAAGGAGAAGAGTAGCAAATGACTTCAGACGGACCAGAAAAGCGCCGACGAGTCATAGACGATGAATACTTCAAAAATCGTGAGGCATGAAAAGAAGATCGCGCGAAGAGACTGATTGAGAGTTGGGGTTTTGAATAAGAAGAAGCCGAATCAGTAAATTTGTTAACTTCCTGCCAGCCTGACAGGAAGAAGTATGTATCATTGGGATTGGATTGGATTGGACCGCGAACTAGTGTTGCCGTCCGAGTTTTCCTCAATCCAGCGTGGCAAGACGAAGGCTCGCCACGAGCTAGCGAATCCGAATCATCAGGTCGTAATCGTGGAC
>JBOGRL010000046.1:0-3489 GCA_050749505.1 Nitrososphaerales archaeon | reverse complement strand
GTTTTGAAAACCTCTGGATTCCTGACGAGAAGTTCTTCAGGGATCCTTATTGCACAATGACAGTTTGCTCGCAAGTAACGAGCAAAATAAAGATTGGGATTGGAATAACCGACCCTTATACCAGACGCCTTCCATTTACTGCCGCATCAATCGCAACCGTGAATGAGATATCTCAAGGCAGAGCAGTGCTGGGAATCGGTGCAGGAGGAGCCGGATTAAAGTCACTAGGGCTTAGTAGAACAAACCCGGTGAAAACAATCAGGGACGCTATCAATATTTTACGAGCATTACTGCGTGGCGAATCGATCAGCTGGAAATCTGAGGCAGTATCGCTCTCAGATGCTAGAATCAATTTTACGTCTGGAACCGTTCCCATTTACGTTGGCGCATATGGACCCCAAACTCTCCAAATGGCCGGAGAAATTGCAGATGGAGTTCTTTTGGGGAGCGGAGCTGGCGCATCCCCTACTTCCATTGCTTACGCAACTGAAAACATCAATTTGGGTGCCAAGAAGGCAGGAAGAAATCCTGAGAGCGTACAGAAGGTATCGTGGATTCATAGTGTAATCAGCGATGATCTAGACGAAGCACTCCGATTGATCAAACCGACAATCGCAATTTCGATTTGGAATAGCAGAGCTGTCATAAGGGGACTTCCCCATGGAGTTTGGGGTGACGACGTTGATCAGGTAATAAAAATAATGGAAACCGAGTATACAACAGGGCACGAGGCACAAGATTCCAAAGCTCTTACTAACCTGACCAAGATAATCTCTGATGATGTAGCCTCAAAGTTGTCAGTTACTGGAACTCCTTCAGATTGTCTAAAGAAAATCAAGAAAATCAAGGAAACTGGAATAAAACAGATATCAGTAGTTTTTCCAGGTATGGACAAGGATAGGAAAAGATCATTCGAACTTTTCTCAAAACAAGTCTTGCCCGAGTTACTCCAGACCTAGCAAGAAGAACCTTGCATTTTCTGAGCTCTTTGTTGTTTCAGCATCAGATCCATCGAATATTTTCGCAGTTGTTCTTATCTAGCGTTGCAGTGCGATTTTACTCGCTATTTTTACTCAGCGCCAGCTTGCGCCTTCGGCCCATTACTTGGCTCAAGGAGGCCATGACAAACTTTTCTGGGTTCTCGGTCGACCAGTGTTCGTGCACTATTTTCCATTCATCTTCTTTTCGCAAGATTATTGTTGCTCTGGTCCTTGTGGTCATTTTGCTCGTCGGAAACAGGAAATTATGTACGACTTCCATGGCCGCATAGGCCACTTTGTTATTGAGAAATGTGATCTCCATATTTTCAATACTGGCGTTGAAGGAATTCATTCCATTCAAGATTTTGCAGATATGCTCCCTTGATATCTCGCGGTTCATCTTGTTGAAAGGCGGAAAACTAGAAAACATGCTAAAGTGTCGTTGTGACATCGACTCAAAAAAGGGGCGGACATCCTTTGAGTTTAGTCCGAGCATTTTCTTTGTAATTATCTCGCGAATCTTCCAATGATCCCCTCTTCCCCTCTCGTTGGTAGCCGTATGGAAGCGCCTGGCCAATCTTTCGAGTTCACGGACTCCCATTTTTGCTCCCACTGCAAGTTTTGCGGTGTTCCATCTCTCGTTAGCATCGCGAATGCCAGTCAAGACGCGACAGTGACCTTCGGTAAACGACCTGAGAATAGATTCGCGCTCCTCTTCGGAGGATATGCCGTCCGGAAAGAGATGCAACATCGACAGATGCTGAGAGACATAGGAAACTGATTTGCCGATTAGTCCTGCGATTTCGGAATACGATTTGCCGGTTGATTGGTGTATCCGCTCCAAGAAAACAGCCTTCTCGTAATCAGTGACATCGAGCCTGTCTACATTCTCAACAAACGCCATAACGTCCGTATCGAGATCTGACGCAGTAACAACATCTGCAGTTATTGACTTCCAGCCCAGCTTCGCGGCCGCGGCCAGTCTACGGTTGCCGAAGATGACCTGATAACGTCCAGGCCTAGTGGGATGTGCCCTTATTCTAATTCTCGATAGTTGTCCATGCTTGGATAATGAATCCACCAATCCATCCACATTGGATCCAACTCGCATTTCGCGGCGATCAATTGATGAAATGGGGATATCATTCAATAGAAAAAATAACCCTCATTCGCTTCGATTTAACATGATTCTGCCAGAGACCCTTAAGCTGACATGCAACAAAACTACTGCAAAGACGTTCCTATGTTTATGTGATGCTCTGGAGAGTATTGAAGACCGAGAAACTCACCCCCCCTTTCTAGAGTATGTCTGGCTTCTTCAAGGAGTCGTTCGGGGCGTACGCTCTGAATTTTACCTCTGAGAATTTTGGCTTGATTAGTTTCACCAGATTTGCAATGCCTGGAAGCTCGGTCTCTTCATGCCCCATATCGATCATGCAGGCGTCCGCGTCTTTCACGTAGAGTCTGCAGTAGCTGTTAGAGTCGGCACCCACTATGCAATCAATGTTTCTCTCAAAAATATCTTTGGCAATGAGTTCGCGATCATCAAGACCACGTCCTCCTATGCATGCGACTCTCCTGAGAATCCTGTCCGGTCTGCCCACCACAAGTTTTGCTTTAGAATTTAGGCGTTCTTCGGTCAATGCCAAAAATTCAGCGAATTTGATCTGAGAGGACGTCAGATCGCCGTAACAAGAACCTTTGTTGTAATAATCAAGACTCGGAATCTTGACACCTAGAACCCTCGCCAGCGTTGCGCGCGTGCCTTCTGGGTGAATATCCCAGGCCGTGTGCGCAGAGAACACAAATATATTTTTTGAGGCAAGCAAACGACATTTTTCTTGAAAAACCCCGGTCACCCTGTTCAGAGGTCGAAGCTTCGGCATCAGAATTGGATGGTGGACCAAGAACATTTGCACGCCATCGGTGATACCCCGTTCGACTATCTTGTTCGTCAAGGTAATACAAAATCCAACGGAATCGACGTCCACATCAGAACTGCCGAATTGAACGCCCGGGTTATCCCAATCATCCGACTTTGAGAGGTCAAGAAGCTTTTCCACTTCCTTAGTTATCTCGATTGCTTTTACCAAAAGATTCTCAAATCATGAAAGCTGAACGCGCGGTATTTTAGAATATTGAACTAATGCATCGCTATGGTTGCATCTTAAACCAAAAAATTGTCCATGGAAATAGTTCGAGATGCGGAAGCTCGATTGTGCGTGCACATGACCTGCTACGGCGGTGCTTGCCTGTTTGTTTAAGAGTAGGCTTTCAAAATGAAACCTCATGCTAGTATGTGAAATTACCACGTTTTTGGTAACACCGCCAAACGAGGCATTGGCCAGGCACGTATCATTCCTGAAGGAAATCGGAGAGAATGGAAAATTGTTCATGGCAGGGAAGTACAGGGACAACACCGGAGGATTGCGCATCTGGTATGTGGGTTCCTTGGAAGAAGCTCAGAGTCTAGCAAAGAATGATCCTTACTTCAAAGAAGGAATCGGCC
>JBOGRL010000045.1:0-7277 GCA_050749505.1 Nitrososphaerales archaeon | reverse complement strand
CTCGACGATGACCCCTTGGCGGCGAGTAATCGCGAACCATCCAACTTGAGATGATCAGCCAAGGTTTTTGCACGGCATATTTGTCTCCTGCCAATTAGTCATTTGATTGCATTACGAGCGATTTTCTCGGTCTTAGTCCAGACAGCATTTGGCTGGCTGACCATTATGCGCATACCCAGCGGTTTGCTGTAAACCTGGCCTCGCAACTTTTTCTTGTTGCCAACTCTGATAGGCTTTCTTGTCGCGATCTCAAGAGCGAATTATCTCGGGTTTTTCCTCCTCTAGATTTCTTCCACAACTGTCATAGGTATTTGTGACTGTGATGGGTTAGTAGCAATTTAGTGCCTGCAGTTGGAAGTAAAAAGTGCAATTGAGGTAGTAATTGTCGCCATCTTGATCTCGATATCTGCGGTGACTGGCTTCTATGCGGGAACGTACTATGAATCGTTCCAACGAGCCACTGCAACTTCAATCGGTTTGTCAACGGAAACAACCACAATGACTGAACTCAATCAGACCATCGTGGGATCGCTAACCTATCAGCTGCTCCCAGCGATTTCCGTTGTCAATTTCTCGGCTTTTGATTCGCCTTCTTGCATCACAACTTGCTTTAGTTTGCTGGTACAAAATTTAGGCAGGCAAATTTCGCCCGGGTCTTGGAAATTATTCTTTCGTGACCTGAGTCATTCAAAAGCTACAGAGTATCTTTGCAATTCCACTGAATCTGTAGGTCTGAATGAAACTTTCGTATGCAGTGGCACGCTCGCATCATCATTTCGTTCTGGCGACACACTAAATGTTCAGGTCGTTGCACCAAATGGTGCAAAAGCTATCGGCAAAGTCCAACAGATCCCTGACTGGTCGACCAGCGCAACTACCACAGAGGTCAACTAAGGGAGCTCGCAGGTCGCGTATATTGGATGCAATTCCCTTCTGACGAGGAAGCTCGTCTGCCCGATTGTGATGCTTGCGAGCGAAACGTGAGTGTTTGCTTTGGTCAACCATGCCGAATCCCGTTCCAGAAACGGTAGGGTTATGCGGAAGACTAATCAGTAAATTGTCATCCATGATGCCCAAACCCCGTACTTTTCCTCTGCTGCCGCCAAGTGTAACTCAGGACAAATGCCGTCCCGACTGCTCCAAGTAAAACCACGATCAAGATAATGGCAATACCAGGATCAAAATTCGGGTTCTGCTGGTACACATATCTGCCGTTGGGTTCTATGTAAACGAGAGCAATCTTGTGTAGGCTCGCCGTGGTCGAGAAAGATTCGAAGTTGTATGTCGAATTTGAAAGCGTCTGAACATTGCGTATGGGAATACCATCTATCTTGACAGTAAGAGAAGTCGTTGTGAAATTCTTTGGATAGATTATCGTAAAAACGAAATCATAGCCACCTGTCCCAACCGTCTGGAAATCTACTTCGCTCCACGTGGCGTTATTTACAAACTGTACTGGATAGGAATTTGTATAGATCCCGAGATAACTGGTGGGTTGCCCAATTCCATATTGAAGCGCGTAAGTGAAATAACCGAGTTTCGCTCTTGTGTAGTTTGAAACAGACGGCACTGGGCCGAGATACAATTGCGTGTATACTGTATTGTTCGCGACCACATACTCCTGATTTGACTTGTAGCCGCCACTGGAAGCCTGAACAACATAGTAAGTCATGCTGGCAGTCATCGTGGAGTTTGCTACTCCGAGGAGGATTGGGATTTTCGTCCAGCCCGTTGAATTGGTGAAACTTGTTGAGACAACAGAGCCCCCAACCGGATTTATTATATTCACCTCTGAATTCGGAACGGGGATTGTCGTTCCGTTGCTGCCAGCAATTGAAGACGACAGCACACGCGCGAAGAGCCAACCATGGCTGTAGAATATGCCGCCCTTTTGAATTGTCACGGGCGTTGTAATTGTCGTGTTGTAGAGTACTGCAACCCCGATCGAGCTTCCTCCAACCGTCAGCGCTGATGGTATATTCGAGTTGTACGAGAACAGAGAGTACGTGTTCAAAGTGAAGGTCGAACTGTTCGAAAGAATCCTTGTATTGTTCAGCGTGACAGCGTAATTTGAACCGATTGTGATATTTCCAGGGCTGGTGGCGGTTTCCAAAGTGGAGTCAGCAACAGAGATAGCATGGAGCAATGAAATGGGGTTCCTTGCATAGAGGGAAAGAGTCGCATTGTTAGCCGCCTCGGATTGGATAAGAGTGTTGGTAATACTTGTGTTGCCTAGCGAATTTAGTTGCAGCTCAGAGCTTCCAAAGGTACCAAATACTCTGGTAATCCCAGAGGCGATCTGGGAATTGGATATGTTCAAATTGGAAGAACTAGTCAAGCTCAACATCGAATTAGAAAGCACCGATGGGTAACCGAAGGCCGCAGCATCCGAAGATGCCATATTACTCTTGGACACCGTTACATTGCCTCCGCTGACAAACGTCGCCGCGCGCTCGTTCGTCTCTGAGATCGCCTGGTTCAGCAGTGTTGAATTAGAGATGATTATTGATTTTCCTCCAAATAATTTAACGACGCTTGAGCCGATTAGCTCTGCACAGTTCACAGAGCTGGAATTGAGTGTGGTGATAGAACTTGATCCAGATGCGCCTATGCTCATGAACGAGACGTTGGAATTCAGAATTTTGGAGTCCAATATAGTGAGCATGCTCGTGGAGGTAAAATTAGCAGTGTCTCCAAGGCTAAAGTTTTCAACATTGGAACTTGTAATAGTTGAAGAAAGAATCGTCGTGCTCTGGCTGAAGTTGCCAATGCCCAGTCTGCTCACATTTGAATCGACGATGCTGGATCCAAGAATGTCATCCACAGCGGCATTAAGCAAGACGCTTCTTGAATTCTGGATTGAAAGAGAGGAGTCATCGAGGCTAAACACCGATCCAGATACTGTTGCGTTGCCACCTGAAAGCAAATTTATCGTCGTGGAGTTTGCCACAAAAGATGCAAGGTTTGAAGTCGCAAAGTGAAGCATGCTCAAGTAAGAGCTATGATTTGAGGAAAAAACGGCGTTATTTGCAAGTAATAGGTTTCCGTTAACCAGTTCAGATTCAGAAAACTTTGCAGTCGAATTAGCTGAGAGAGATAGTACTCCGGTTCCGTTCAGATTCAGCGTGGAATTCAAGAGAGTGATTTGAGAAAACCCAGCGAGGATTAGACCGTTGCCTAATCCAGCACCCGCTTGTTCTATGAGAGTCGAGTTCACAAGAGTGATCGATCCAGTTCCGTTTAGCGTCATCGTTCCGACGTGAGTGCATTGGAGGTTTGCGAGATAGTTAGCATTGCTGATAAAGAGTGCGCCGTAAGGTAAGCAAGCGCCAACGGGGCCTGAAGCTCCTCCCGAAGAGGGAAAAAACTGTACTAGAGGACTCGGAAAAAGAAGAATTAGAAGGGCCAACACGAAAAAGCCCACAACAACGCGCCACTTTTTCAAAATTGAACTTTTTGCCGCCCTGTTTCGGGGATATTCCTTTTTTGCGTGATTCGATATAAGGATAGAGGCTGAAAAATCCTTATTTTTTTGTAGTATGGTTCAAAAGATGTTTATTTTTTCTAACTAGTTTAAAAGTCAATTCACACGCCTTGCTTTCAATGGTTTCTACTTGTCGCTCCTCATACGGCTCTCCTTAATTGTACTTTGTCTCATTCTGATAATGCTTGGAGCTTATCTAATACTTGTAGAATCGGTTGAAACCACCACTAATGTGTACTCCAGCGAGAGTACCGTTTGCTCTCTGCAGTACTCATCCAAGCTCAACCCAGGTCAGGTCCTACAGAATAAATGCAATTTGATGGAGAATGGTTGGCTCTCTCTTTCACTTTCTTCTGCTAGCAATCTCACTGTCACTCTTTGGGCTAATTCTGCCGTCATTTTTAATCAGACCGCAACCTCGTTTGTTGCAAACCTGCCCTTGTTTTCGAACGGCATACTACTTGCTCAAGCAAGGAATCCGCAACAGTACACAAACTCTCTAAAGGGTTCTCTTACCCTCGAAATTTCGTCTCCTGTAAATTTGACCAATTCATTCCTGATACACCCGTACGGAACACTTGGGACAGGTATTGACGCAGTGTTCGGTGTCCTGTTGATTCTTCTAATAATCAATCCTCCCCAGTTGCAACCTTCAAGGTTGAGACACATCCTCTTTGACTAGAGAGTTTGGGGAGGTTTTTGATTGGCTCTGTTTGAACTTAGTTCCGCTCACCTTACCTTCACTCGATGTAGCTTTGTTTCCTCATCGAAAGGAACGCTGGCGCGCTAGGATTCAACAGTAGTAGTCGCGGTTATTGGATCAATCCAAGAAAATTGTGCCGACACACAGCTAACACTAGTTATCCTCTGCAGCGGCACGTTGAAAGCGGTGGGGGTAGTTGGAATCTTACAGCCATCGATAGAGTAGAACAAGAGCTGGCTTTCCCCCCTCGGCACGAAAACATAGGGCGTGGTGTAGACTGTATATGCTCCATTCTCGGCGAGGTATGTTCCAATCATCTGGCCGTCTAGCGAAAGTTGGAGAGGATAGTTTCCTCCGATTCCTCTCACTTTGAACTCGAATTGCACATATTGGTTTCCAGCCGAAAACAAATTCACTCCTCCAAAAACGTCGATTGCTCTGGTGTGCGCCCCAAAGAGTCCGTGTGGATACCATCCACCATATAACAATCCGATGAGGCTAACGTTGCCATTATACTGAAAGTAGCTCATCATGCTTGAGTTTTGTTGCGGTTGGAATTTCCATGCGATGATCGTGCTATCCTGATAGATGGGTGCCCCCGCAACCTGTGATACAAGCTGGGCATAGGAGATATACGCCGTGGAATTCCGGAACAGATCCTTATGGAGTATCACATATCTTATGTTGTACTGCGCAAGAATGTAAGGAGCCAAAGCTATCGCTGAAGGCGTTCCATTTATGATGTCTTGGGAAGCGCGCCCCGGCCGGTAGTGCCCCAGTTCATTAATGAATGGAGTTGCCTCGAGGAAAGACTGAGGATACCGTGGTATTCTGGGGACGTTTCCGTTGATCAGGGGCGCGTTGTAGGCTGATTCGTAGTACAGATACAGTGACCATCTGGCTTGAGTCGGTACCTCCAGAACAGTGAAATTTGAAGGGTCGTTTGCGAGAGTCTGATAAAAATTTGGAACCGGGCCATAGAACTCGGGGTACGGGATTGTCAGAAACTCTGCAACGAGCACCAAGCAGAGAAGGAACATGACAAGAAGCTTTAGAGTTGCCAGCGCGATTCCATTTGTTCTTTTCCTTCTACGCTCGTCTATTTTGGACATGATGGTCGATATGCCGTACCCAGCGAGGATTGCGAGCCCCAGAGCTGTGATATAATCAAAGCGATAGGGCGCTCTAAAGGAATTGAAGATCGGGACTAGATAGTAGAGGTAGGCCCAAAGGGCTGGAATCGGTGTAACGACGCCTTCCACATGAACGTAAGGGCCGAGAGCAAGGAGAAAGCCGACAACTGCCAGTATGAGCCAAAGATAAATTTCTCTCTTGTGCCTATAAGCGATTATGCCCACGATAGCCATTGTAACTACGGAGACGCCGAGATAGGCATCCAGCGGTGAAGTGGGCAGCGCTGAATTTGGGTAGATTAAGTTGTAGTATTGCGCCGTGTAGCTGCGGAAGAATGGGTTCCCTGAGGGGGGGAGAAAGAAAGAGTAAATGTCCGCAGATTTAGCGCTCAGAAATTCAACGATCGACGAGGTACTTCCTATAGACTTTGGAACAAACAGCAACCCGTATGCTGTTTGGAAGTATACAATGAAGCCGAGCAGACCAGACAGGACGATCATGATCCCGAGTCGCTTGATGAAGGGTCTGTTCAAGATCATCCTTCTTTGGGCAAACAAATAGTATGCGACAAAGACTATGAGGATCGCCGTGCAAATTAAGAGCATGTGAAGGTCGCACATTGCGTTGAGAATTAGCGCAATCGCACTGTAAACGGGATTCCACATGCTTACCTCTCTTGCCATCCTGATAAGGAAGTACAAGAAAAGTGGAATAAATTCTGACGACATGATATTCAAGTGGGCGAGACCCTGCCCCGTGTGGATCGGAGCGAATGCGAATGCTAGTCCTGCAAAGAAAGCTCCATACTTGTTATTTGTCAGATAATAGACTAAAACGTAGGTTGCATAAGCACCAAAGTAGAACGTAAACATATAGAGAAGATTGTATGCGACTATCTCCCCGAAAAATCGCGCGAGAACTCCAAATACCAGCGTATTGAATGGAGATATTACTTGGAAGTAAAGAGGTACGCCCGTCGGGTAGTAGCTTGAACTCGTGGAGAAAAGAAAAAATGGCCCAAACGGGGCTGTACTTCCTAGCCTGAGATACCATAGCTCGTGGAAGACGTCCATCTGGTTCCCATTCACAAAAGTTGTAAAGTTTTGAGCGAGAGGCCACGTGAACAGAATTGTAGCAAGAATATACAATAGAAATACGAAAACGTAATCTCCTCTGTTGACAAACCCCGACAGAAAGGGAAAAAGAAATCTGGTTCTTAACTGAGCGAGATCAGATCTTTGCATGCACAGTTCAAAAAAAATTGAGATCAGATTCACTTAAGCACCTTTCCAACTTTTAGATCAGACAGGATCACTAGAATCTTTGCCTTACAGAAAAACAGCTCCATTTACTCTATATCTTCGACACGGCAAATGAGAAAGAAATGAAAAATATTATCCCATCGTTGTCGCGCGCATGCGCGCACGCATATGTTTGCGGTTAGAAATGAGCTAACCGCGTAGGAGGCTAACCATATGAAAATTTCCCTATTGAGCCCGACATCGACAATTGCCCGCTGGAGCAGCGTTCTTCTTTTTGCGCTGGGATTTTTAGGCATTCTGATTGGCGGGATTACAGTCCTCAGAGCTTATGCAACAAGAAACTCCGCTGAACACTGTTTAGTGGACATGCGGTGCCTAGCAAAGACTGGGCAATTTCAATCTCTGTTCATTCTCTCTACTGCAAAAGCCGAACTAGATATTGGATCGGCTCTAGTGCTGATCTCTGCAATTTTGATGCTCTACATCCTTCTCAGAAAACGACATTATCTTTCCGAAGGACCCTTCTCAAAGCAGAAGTCGCCTTGAATTGATTTGACAGAAGAGTGAAGATGAAAATTTTCACTTCCCGCCTTTTTTTCTACACTCTTCTTTCACATCTTCATGGTGTTTGATTCAATCAATCTTCGTGCTGCACTGTCAAAACCGAGGGACTTTTTCCTTCTCCTTTCCTCAT
>JBOGRL010000044.1:0-4601 GCA_050749505.1 Nitrososphaerales archaeon | reverse complement strand
TAATAGTTCCTTTCACTAGATTATTGCCGTACATTACAAGCGGAATGCGCAATACCTCGTCGTATACCGCACTGTGTCCGAAAAACCCGTGTTCCCAGTGCGCTTCTCCGTGGTCGCTCCCCAATATTATCAGCTTTCTGTCGAATCGCTTCATAACTTCCGATACTATGAAAGAAATGCAAGAATCAAGCTTGGAAATGCAGGAGTCGTAAGCATGAATTAGAGCATTCTTTGTTGCTGGGGACGGGATGGTCCGTGCATTCGGAACTTTTCTGCCAAGCAACATTGCCATAATGACGCGGTTCCTCATTGAATTGAGGATTCCAATTCTTCGAGCCTCCGGGAGATAAGGCACATGCGTATCCATATAGTGTAGCCAAAGAAATACCGGCTTCCTCGCCCTCTTTAGCCAATCAACACTCATTTGAGTAATTGCCCAACCACCAGTAGTTGGCCCTCTGTTCAGAAGAAGCTGGTTGAGGGATGCGTTAACAGCCTGGATTTTTGGTGGGAGTTTGCTCCACGGACCCTCGTAGAACGTATTGAAACCCTGGTCGTATCCGTTGCGGGCAGATAGCCAAGGGTTGGTATGGAATCCGCCTGTGTCGAATCCGGTTTCCTTCAAAAGCTTGGCGAGTGTTTTTCGTCCGTTTACTCCTCTATCCTGAAGCCTAATTGGCGGGGGACAAGAACACATGAGGCTCGGGAAGGATTCTGGTGTTTCGCCACCGTGGGAGAACGCATTCTCGAATCTAATTCCCCCAGTCGAAAGAGCATCAATGAAACGAGTGTCGACACCATTGTAGCCGTAACAAGCGAGGTGATCCTTCCGTAAACTATCAATAGTGATGAGGATTATAGCATCACAATCAGATCTATCCGTAGCGGAAGAAAACTCTTTCAGAATCATAGGCGAACCCAACGTGACAGGCTAAAGAGGCCCTCTCAAGATAGGCGAATTAGTATATATATATCTCTCTGCTTTGCAAAGCGCAAATTCCAGCGCTTGATACTCATTGAATTGATAGCTTTGTAATTGACCAAGAAATTATCTCAATCTTTAATAGCAATTCAATAGTTGCGTTCTCAGAAATTATATAATGGTTGTAGGATCAAACGTATTACAACACGCTCAAAATCGAGCTGTGGTTGTGGTAGCGATCGTTGTTGTTATCCTGATATTGCCGCTAATTGTTAGCTCTAATTTTTCTCTCGGAGGGCAAGATGCATTAGCCGCAGCTACGGCTTCTACATCTTCTAATCAAATCACTATGCCTTGGCTTACTCAACAAAAGACAGAGTGGCAATCTGCTCCCGTTTCCACTATGATTTTTGGCGCACAGTTTACCTCAGCAAGCTATGCCAATATCAACTCCTATAATTTGGCCGCGCTGGATGCAAACCTGAATATGTTGTACTCCACGAATGCAAACGCGATAAGGATTGACATTGGGTATGCCGCTTGGCTCCGAAACAACCAAACTAGAATTGGCTTGGTTACAAGTCTTGTCAACAATATCAGGTCTGATGGCAAGATACTTATCATTGCAGACGCTGCGTCCGAGACCTATTCGACAACCCCAGAGCCATGGACGCAGTTTCAATCCGATTGGATCCAAAGAGTGAAAGCTCTTGCCTCACTATACCAGCCGAACTATTACATTATCATCAAGGAGCCCGGATGGTATGTACCATACGTCTTAGATTCAACGACAAACCCCCAATTCCAAAATGCTTCTGACTGGCTTGACCTAACGCAGCAATTGATCAGTGCAGTCCAGCAAGTTTCCCCAAATACAAAGATAGGCATTTCTGTAGCTGCGTCGGATATAAGTAACCAACCTCAGTTCTACATGCCTTTCCTCACCGGAGTCGAGAAGCTGCCTGGCATCAGTTTCATCGGATTTGACATTTACAACATTCCTGCGTTTACCAATACTCTACAGTTTCTTCAGCAGAATGGAAGCGACGGCAAGTCAGTATGGATAGCCGAAGCTTGGAGCGGGCCACTTTCGTTAGCTCTGGACCCCAGTAGATCATCGCTCGATACGTTGTGGATACAAGTCTTGTACTATTTCGCTCTTGAAATTCATGCCCAACTTATCTCTCCATTCTTTACCGACTTTTTCTCATCTTACAGTACACCACCAACGACATCACAAGGATTAGTCTCATTCTTCCAAAATAGAACGAGTGTTTTCAGGGAGTATCAGGGTATCATTGTTCAAAATTTCGCAATTGGTAAAAATACGTCCAGCGGAGCAACATTAACGATCAGCTCTACTTCGAATTCTGTGCAGGTCAGCTCTGCTCCTTCTCAAGAATCAACGAGCTTTTCGATCAATTCATCGCATGGAGGTAACGCCCGTATCTTGGTCGGAGTTGCGATAGCAGTAATCGTGCTGATTGTTCTATTTGTCGGATATGTATTCCTGAGAAGAAGAAAAGGTTGAGAACGCTTAGAATTTCATCTTCTAATAGTACACTGAGCTGATTCGCTCTTGATTGGTAGGTGTCAATTGCGAGCCTTCCGAATTTGTACTATGTCTTTCATAAGAAAAAAACAAGGATGACTTTGACCGGAGTCGTAAATGCGCGGCACGAAAAAGAACTCTGCCCACATAGTCTCTGGTTGATTTTTAGATACTAACTCGTTTCATTGGGCTTCTCGCCCACGAGATTTGTTGAAATGATGTTTTTCAGCGCGTAGAATACCGGTGTTCTATTTTGATAATAGGAAAGCAGCTGTACTTGATCCTGAGGCCTTGGGCCATACGAAGCAAGCGCATCAGTGAAGAAAGGAGAGATGCCTTGCGCATGAATCTTGAGGGCAAAGTAATAAAGTAACCGAATCCAATTGGCATCCAGGGAGGCCTTGCTGGAATCAAACGCGTGAGTCGCGGTCGAGCTCCAAGCTTCGGCTATCCATACTGACTTGCCGTCGCTTCCATTCTGCTGAAGAAACTGTAGAGTATCTTCGAATCCGTTAGTACCGTAAATGTCAAATCCGATAAAGTCCAGTCCGGGTAATCGGATTACTTGCTTTAAGAAATTAATATCTAGATCAGTCTTGTCATTATATACGGACGCTGATACAGAAACTCCGACTCTTGTTTGGGGTGACACAGATTTGACCGCTGAAATCAGATTTTGTGTGAGTGTAACCCATTGATTGGCACTAAAGATTGCAGGGTTCCAAGGATAGTCTGAAAGCATTGAAAAGTACCAGTCAGGCTCTTTGATGACAACGTAATAGGCAGGATGATATCTCGCGGCTAAGGTCTCCACACGTTGTATCCATTCTGATTGAAATTGTGACCAACTTTGCTTTTCGCTCCTGTATGATTGTGCACTAGCGTCCCCTATAACAACCGTGGTTCCATTAGCTTCTAGGCCCTTTATGTAATGATCATACTCTCCGATTAGTTGGGTGTTGTTTTGAAGCCATGCGCTGTAATCAAGATGAATAGTGATCGCGTTGGCACCGGTTTGAAGAAGCATACCAAGTTCTGCATTCAGAACCGCTTCAGTGTTGTACAATTTGGCTACGTTTCCATAGCTTATACCTGGGAAAAAGACAGAAAAGACAAGCGGGTAAACGTCAGATGTATTCCACGCCTGTTCATTCCCGGCGATCCAGGACTGCGTCATCCCTTGGGGAGTTACTGTCGAAAGTATCTGAGCCCAATTTAAGCTGTAAGCGCTTGAAACCACAAGAAGAATTACGACGGCGACAGCAGTGGAAATTATCAGAATTCGCTTCAGCTTCATTTGTTTACGCCTATTTCTTTTGAACCCAAATACTTTTTCTTGTTGCCAAACATTTCACATCTTGCTAAGACCTCCAAAAAAAACATAGCGCAGGTCTTGTCTAATTGAGCTTATTACAAATTTTCTCGAAAATATCGAGAAAGTCACGAACCCTCCACGCCTCCATAACTATTTCGCAAATAAGAGGGTGGAAGAACTGACGTAAAGAAGATTCCGCCAAACAGGTCCGAGTTGACCTCGAACTCAGATCAGGAGTACCTTCTCTTGATCAAAATTGAAGTTCTCTCAAAAGCTCAGCAACGTTAATTGTAGCGAATGACTCAAAACAAGATCGTTTTCACTCGTGATTGCACAGAATGCAATATATTTCCTGATGGTGCGATTGTTCTAGTTCTAATGGAATCCAAGCGCAAGATTTCCTGCTGACAGTGGCCAGAATAGGAATTCAGCACGATTCAAGATGCGAAGAAGATGAAATAGGAAAACCGATGGAGAGAACTTGTTTAAGGTATTCTCCCCAAATTAAGACTCCGAATGCGTAACCTCCATCGACTATAACGTGCCGGTTCTCCTGTTGAAATCGTCGAAGGATCAAGTCTCGATTAACTGAAACTCTTTGCTATGCCAGATTGTCTTGTGGTACGGGGAATCATTTTGCCAATAACTTCATGAAAACGAAGTTACTGAGTGGCGATTCTTCGATTAAACCACTTGAAACGCAGACCGGCAAGGAAAAGCATCCCAATTGCAACTATCAGAATCGCTGGGAGACCGAATTCAGGCACCGCGAAGCCCGCGCTTACGTGGAACCGAGGGGTAGTACTTAGGGC
>JBOGRL010000043.1:0-2661 GCA_050749505.1 Nitrososphaerales archaeon | reverse complement strand
TTCTACTTCCTTCTTCGATTCTCGTCTCGTCAAGAGGAGGAGCTGCTGGATTGCATTCTTCCTTCTTTCCTCAAGCGTCAACGGATCTCTTCTTTTCTGAGTCCATGCTGCCATGGAAACTCAATCTGCTAGGATTGGGCCTTACACCGGCAGGTCAGATCTCGCACAGGCCTTTTTGTGAGTAAAATATGCCCACGAAATTATGCGGAGATCTGTAATGTCCGATTTTTTTATTCTTTTATTCGAAAATCGTCCGCGCATTCTTTTTTTCTGATTCGGAAAAAATTTGACTTCCGCGAAAGAAAGAGATGCATACATTAGGAAATATTCGCAACCGGATTATCAATACGGGAATGTCGAGCAAAAACCACGTGTTAGAAAAGAACAATTTTCTCCAAATCATCAATTGTTCGTAGCATGAAATCGGGCGATCGCTTTTGCAGTCTCTCGGCATTATATAATCCGCTCGGCACGGCCGCGCATTTTACTTGGGCTAGTCGCGAAGCTTCGATATCAAGGATCGAGTCTCCCACATATAAGACATCGAGAGCTCCAACCCCAAGTTCCCTGGTTGCGAGTAGCAGACCGTCCGGACTGGGCTTCATCTTGGGCGCTTCATTTCTTGTTATCAACACCGAAAGGTACGGCATGAAACCATATTCGGCGAGCATAGATTCCGCTGGAAGGCGACCGCTGTTTGTCACAACCCCCGTCAACATCTGAGCTTTTTTTATCTTGCGAACAATCGAGAGCGAGCCCGGATGGGGTGTTGATTGCTTCATCGCCTCAAATTCAAAATCATCCAGAATCTTGAACAAATCTTTCTGTAACTTACTGAAATCTGTCTGCCCCAGCTCTTTTGATTTGATCCACTGATGTTTCGCGTCGTCTATGATATCTTGAGTTCTCATATTTTCTGAGTAGTCATTGGTCTCATAGCCTCGTTGACGCAAGAGATCGATCATGGCGATTCGAGATTCTTTTATTTTGAACTTGAACTCAATCAGCGTGCCGTCCATGTCAAAAAGCACGGCTTTGAAACGGTGGGAGTTTTGCGCCAACCTTTAGCTCGTCCTAGAAGGATTTTAAACTCTCGTAATTAACTCATCTTCTCCGATGAGCCAAGAGAAATTCGACGACGAAGAAAAGGAAGAAGATCAGCAGATTGTGGGCAAGGGCACCTGGCTCGACAGGGTCGCAAATGAGATAATTGAAAGAGAAAAAAAACTCGGGAGGAACCTCGTTTCAATAATCAGAGTGGAGTCCGGGCTCGGAGCCTCCGGTTTCCCCCACATCGGTAGCCTTGGCGACGCCGCACGAGCCTATGGAGTAAAACTCGCTCTGGAAAATGCCGGATACAAATCGGAGTTGATCGCTTATTCGGATGACATGGACGCGCTGCGCAAAGTCCCCGCCGGCCTTCCAGAGTGGCTCGAAAGCGAGATAGGAAAGCCCGTATCGGAGATCAGGGATCCGTTTGGTTGTCATGAGTCATACGGAGCGCACATGAGCTCCTTGCTTTTGGACGGGCTTGACAGGGTCGGTATGGAGTACAAATTTCAAAGCGGATACCAAGCGTACAAATCGGGAAGCCTGGTCAAACAGATAGAGCTGATTCTTGCCAATGCGGAAAGGATTGGAGAAAAAATCGAGGAGCTGACGGGTCAAAAAAAATACCTCGAAGCCCTGCCCTACTTTCCCCAGTGCCAAAATTGCCGGCGACTGAACGTGGCTAAACCCTACAAATTCGACCCCAAGGAGCTGAAGGTCTATTACAAATGCATGGGCGATGAAATAGGCAGGAAATGGGTAGAAGGATGCGGTCACGAAGGCAATGTGGACATCAGGAAGGGAGAGGGCAAGTTGTCGTGGAAGGTGGAATTTGCCGCAAGGTGGGCAGCTCTGGACATCAGGTTTGAAGCTCACGGAAAGGAACTTACTGATTCTGTCAAGATCAACGACTGGATTTCTGACAATATTCTATCCTTTCCCCATCCCTATCACGTCGTGTACGAGCTGTTTCAAGACAAGGCTGGAAAGAAGATATCCAAGTCTGTCGGAAATCTCGTTACTCCGCAGAGATGGCTGACGCTTGCTAGTCCGCAATCTCTGATGCTTGTCTATTACAAGAGGATCATCGGCGCGCGTAACATTTCGGAGGAGGACGTCCCGGCTTACATGGATGAGTACGATCAGCTCGAAGATTTGTACTTTGGCAAGAAAAAGGAGGGCAACAAAATGAAGGAAGCAAGGTTGAAGGGGCTGTATTATTATTCGAATTTGGCCAGGCCGCCTGCTAATCCAAGCCAGCATGTACCTTATCGACTTCTTGTCGAGCTTGCTGCCGTGGCAACTTCAGAGAACCCGGAAGAATATGTGGCAAAGAGACTGCAAGATTATCGCGTTATCAAGCAACTGGATGATGGAGTCAGAAAAAGGATTTACTTTGCGCTAAACTGGGCAAAGGAGTTTTCGCTGCAGGAAAGCGATGTAAAGATAGGCGAAAAGGAGAGACCGGCCGTGCTTGAGATCGCGAACAACGTAGGAGATCTTGGAGATCCTCAAGATATACAGGCCATGATTTTTGAAACGGCGAGGTCTAGCGGACTAGAACCCAATGAATTGTTTGGCGCTCTTTACAAAATCTTGCTGGGCGTGGAG
>JBOGRL010000042.1:0-1511 GCA_050749505.1 Nitrososphaerales archaeon | reverse complement strand
TGAACGCGAATCTTTTACGCTCACGCATTTCCGATTGGATTCACGAATATCTAAAAAAAGAGTGATTCGAGGTAGGCTCTCGCTTTCAACATGAACGGCGATTATACGGCAAGTAGATTCGCATCCTCAGCTTTAGGGAGAGTCTTTTTTGAATCAAAAAACTTTTTCTTGTCGCTCTCTGCTTCCTGCATGCGTCAACAGTTCAATCGTGGGATTACTCGTGTCACTCGTACTATCGTACGTTTGGTCATGGCAAATGACCCAAAGCCCAGTCACTCCAATATCATTTGCATACAACGAATTTGAAGGGATAGGAATGCAGATTAGCCGCGCCATTTGCTCTAATCACTGTGGCAGCGCCCAGTTGTAATCCCGCTTTGTAGTCTCGAGTTATCGGTTGGGGCTGAATTACGATCACCATGTTCTCTTTGAATCTAAAAGGCTCTTTGGGGTGCGGGCTGCTGTTGCTTCCGAGTTCAGGACTCTTCCCCGCTTCTCCGTGGACCAAGCTGTCATAAACAGTGAACCCATTATCTTCGATGACGGACGAAGCAGCAATCACATCTTCAGTCGTCGCTCCTGGTTTGAGTGCCTTGGATACGTTTTCAAAGCATTCGAAAGCAACGTCATAGAGTTTCTGGTAGAGCGGAGTGGGTTCGGTTCCCACGGCGAATGGTCTGTGGATCTGCGCATTGTATCCATAGTTGTTTACTGTGATCTCGGTAATGACCGCGTCGCCTCTGCTAATTTTCTTTGCGCTCGGAAACTGCCAGGGAACAAAGATATCAGGATCAGACATGTTTGTTACGCCGAAGTATGCGATCCCGAGCTCTCCTCCTTCCTTAAGGAAAGCATCGTGCACTATCGCGTTCAGGTCGTGAATGCTCAAACCCGGTTCAATCCTTTTCTCAAGAGCCTCCATTGTCAGGTCGGTGAGGTAAGCACTTTTCTTGAACCACTCGATCTCTTCCTCGCTCCTTATCCACCTTATCCAGTTGTAGTCGTTGCTCACATCAATGAAACTGGCTTCTGGAAACCTTTCCTTGATCTGAAGGAGCTGGTCATAGGGAATACTTCCCAAACTCACAACGCCAACCTTGGACTTTTGTAACCTCTTTTCAGTTAGACATTCAACGACGCACTGAACTGGTCGGTTAAAGTTCCACCTTACATCTTTGATTATCGAGCGCTCCTTTGTACACGGAATGTGATTATGAAAGTGAAGAAATAACGCGGGTTCGCTCTCAAGCGGATAGATCAGAAAAGTTGGCAGTGCTCTCTGGTAGTTAGAGAGATAAGACACAGCGCCACTCTGACCAGCGTTGTATAGCAGCAAAACATCAATGCCCTTGTCTTTCATCATTTTCTTGACTAATTTTTCTCTCCGTTCAGACTCCTTTTCCGTGAACGTTGGATAAACTGGCTCGGTCATGATTTCGAATTTCCCCTTCTAGCCGCAAAATTTGCAAGTGTATTAAACCTTCGTTTGGAGGGAACTGAGAAGACGGTCC
>JBOGRL010000041.1:0-2235 GCA_050749505.1 Nitrososphaerales archaeon | reverse complement strand
GTGTTGCGTTAAACTAATGGAACACTTGGACGTTTCCATGAATCGACTGGCCGAAGTGAAAAATTGAGAATTGGGAAAGGTTGGTAAGGGAGTCAATTGTTCAGTTGTTGAGTGCAAAAATCCTGCTGCGAGATCAATTAGTAGAGATCAGATAGGCGCGAGCGGACTGAAAGTATCTGGAGATCGAAGAGCTTTCCTTTGCCACGACCACTACAAAGTGTGGAAAAAGACAACAAAGAAAAATCGTGAGCTAGATCGAGTTCGTTTCAAGTGATATGACGTAAGCTCAGTCTGGCTTTTTTCCAACGCTGATTGAAGCAAAAAAGGGGAGAGCATCTAGATTTTTGAAAATCCTTCAGCTGCACTGTGATGAAGTAGAGTACAGACCTGTAAAGAAGGAAATTCAAAGTGCTGAGGAAGCATCGACTGGTGAAAGCAAACAAATATCCGAATCAGTGCTGATGCTGATCAGCGTTGAAGAAAACGATGATTATAGCGTAGCGGAGCAGTGCATCGAGGCAATGAAAAATGCTGAATCGCAGCTCAAATGCAGTTCGTTCATAATTTACCCTTACGCTCACTTGAGCTCCAATCTTGCAAAACCCCTGCTTGCACGAGAAATTCTTATGAAAATTGAGCAAGGCGGAAAGGATCTTGGATTCACGATCCACCATGTTCCATTTGGGTGGAACAAAGCATTCTCCATGAAGGTCAAGGGACACCCGCTTGCCGAACAGTCCAAGACCTTCGCAAGATCTCTTGATAAAGAAGGACAAAAAGAAAAGAAAGAAGTAGTTTCTGCAGCGCTCAAGGCCGAAGACACGCTAAAGTCGCAATGGTTTGTCATAGATCTGGAAGGGAATCTGACACCGGTCTCGGAGTTTGATTTTTCAAAGCATTCAACCTTGGAGAAGCTAAAAAATTACGAAACTGCCAAGGTTAGAGCGGCGCAGCAGATACCGCCGCACGTGAATTTGATGAAAAGACTAGGATTAGTGGACTACGAGCCTGCATCAGACCCTGGCAACATGCGATACTATCCAAAAGGGAGACTCATAAAATCTCTCATAGAGAGTTATGTGACTCAAAGAGTCCAGGAGTACGGCGGAGTCGAGGTAGAAACTCCAATAATGTATGATTTGGAGCATCCTAGCCTGGCGAGCTACCTGAACAGGTTTCCCGCAAGGCAATATCTGGTGAAATCAGATGATAAGGATTACTTCCTGAGATTTGCCGCGTGCTTTGGTCAATTCCTGATCGCAAAGGATCTTCAACTCACTTACAAACATCTCCCGCTGAAGATGTACGAACTCACAAGATACTCCTTCAGAAGAGAAAAGAGTGGAGAGCTGGTCGGCCTCAGGAGACTCAGAGCCTTCACCATGCCGGATTGCCATGCGATCGTTCGCGATATGGAGCAGGCGCGGGAGGAGTTTCCCAAGAGATTCAGTCTCTCGCAGAGCGTGTTGAGGGATATCGGGTTTGATCGTCAAGATTATGAACTCGCGATCAGGTTCACGGAAGATTTCTACAAGGAAAACAAGCAATTCATCGCCTCGATCATTCAGCTTCACGGAAGCCCGGCTCTAGTCGAGATGTGGAAGGAGCGCTTCTTCTATTTCGTCCTAAAATGGGAATTCAATTTCATTGATAACCTTGACAAAGCTTCGGCACTCTCAACCGACCAGATAGACATTGAAAACGCGGAACGTTATGGCATTACGTTCGTTGACGAAGCTGGCAAAAAGCAGATTCCTCTGATCCTTCACAATTCCCCCTCGGGCGCAATTGAGCGGGATATTTTTGGACTGCTGGAAAAAGCCGGGAGGGCGCAGAAAGAGGGAAAGATTGCAAGTCTGCCAATTTGGCTTGCCCCGACACACGTCAGGTTGGTACCCGTCTCGCAAAAACATATTGATGCGTGCAAGCTCCTGTCTGAAGAATTCGAAGTCGATCACATTCGAATTGACATCGATGACCGAGAGGAGAGTGTAGGAAAGAGAATCAGAGACGCTGAAAAGGAGTGGATTCCATACATAATCGTAATCGGCGACAAGGAGGAAGCCGACTCGTCCAGCTTGAAGGTGAGAGTTCGCGGCCGGGGAGAAGTAGAAGAGCAGAAGGAATCCTTGAAAAGGGAAATCTCAAGCGAAATCTGGGGAAAACCCCACTTGCCTTTGCCACTTCCCAAGATGGTTTCCAAAAGACCGTCGTTTGAGATGATTAGCGGCTAAT
>JBOGRL010000040.1:0-7973 GCA_050749505.1 Nitrososphaerales archaeon | reverse complement strand
TAAGATATCTTTGCGGCATCTTCTTCTAGATTGGCGAGCGTCACTCCAGACTGAATTTTTGAGAGCCTCTCCATTCGTACGTTGATACCCATTTTCGTTGTTCGAGCGCTAAAGAAGAACAAATTTTCTAGGCTCAAATCTGGGAGTATGTTTAGGGTGAACTATCAGATCACATAGGCAAGTTGAAGCTGTTATAGGGCGCGCACACGATCCCATTAAAATAAATCTTCTGACTCACAATGCGCGTTCATAATTTCCATGACAACTCAGATTGAAATAAGTGGTATCGCAAACTCCTCAAAGACTCAGCAACAAAACATAGTTATGCCGAACGAGCAGAGACCGACTCATGTGCCAATCCTAGTTCCAGTATCAATCGCACTGAAGATCAAAAGCAGATTATCTCAATCTGATTTCTCGAGCGTCGATGAATACGCTTCCGCCGTGTTGGAAAGCCTTCTCAAGGAACTTGACAAGGATTCAGAGTCCACAGATGGCAAAGCTCAAGAGCGCGAAAGTACAAATGCGGAGACTGATGTTTTCTCGCCGCAAGATCAAGAGGATATTGAGGAAAGACTCCGCGGCCTGGGGTACATGTGACACATGCTTATGGCACGCACCTTGCCTGTACCCGTTTGAATCTTGCTGACTGAGCTACGACACTTTCGCCAGGGCGGAGGATGTACTGTCAGGCGACTGGTGCCGGCAGCAGAGCGCCGCTATTCGCACCTGTAATGGTCAAGCTAACCTGTATGTTCAGATTTCTTATGGTAATTTGTTTATCCCAGTTCATTATTACAACAGTAAAAACTCCCGCGTGAGAAACGTTCCAAACGAGCGACGGATTGACTTCGCCCGTTGAGAACGCCACAGTCTCATGGTCGACCCACCAGCTCGTGTTTTCATCAAGCGGAATGTATCCTCCGAAAATGTCAATGCTGCAATTGTAGCTGAAGGTATTCGCTTTGATCGAAACAATATCCTTCGGGTCTAGGATGGGCAAGTATATCATAACAGATTCAGGCGTGGTCGAGCTTGCCATCGTGAGAGCGCTGCTAAGTGTAAATGAAATCCTCCCGGGAGGATGCCCCACCGAATTATTGACTATGATCTTTGAGATCGTGAAATTACTAGTCTGCGCGTGGAGTCCAAAATCCGTATAGTTGTTTACAAGGTTGGTCGGAATGATGAGTTGGAAGTCGCGCCATTGATTCGAGTCGTGTTTGTAGAGAACAGAATAGCCGAGCCAATCTTGTGTCTCTGGGTTGAAAACATTGAAATCCAGCTCCCCGCTTCCTGAATCCAAGTAGGTGATCTCTAAAGAGACAAGGCTTTTGTCATTTTCTACGAGGAGGCGTGGCGCATTGCTATTTGCGGTAACATTCTCAGCGACCCTGCCAGCGATCAGGCCGGGCCTTGAAAAGTTAAGCGCGTACGGAGGCGGCAGAGTTGAATTGTTCTGAATTATTGTATTGTCGGTAATGGGACCAACTTTAAACACGCACGCTTTTTCATCTTCGAAGACGAGGGGAAAATAGGGCGAACCAAGGACAGATGAGAGCGTCATGGTTTGGAACAAACTCGAATTCCAATCCTCAGCTCTAACAAAAACGTAGCTTATGTTTTCACCATTCATGAATTGCAGAATTGACTTTGTATCTTTAAGAGAATAAAGGGGTGCAGCGTATGCGCCGTCAAGGTAAAACATGCTACCCGGGTGATGTAATGCGAAACCCATGTAGTACACCCTTGGTTCAAATGTTGCGACACGTTCAAGATCCGTGACATGGTTGCCTAACCAGTTCCAGCCGTTTACATCTGCGCCATACTGCGACCGCAGCAAAAAAGAAGCGTTTAGCCCGGGGTTCGCCGTATAGCGCAGATAATTTTGGGTTGAGAGGTTTGGGAAGGGAATGAACGTGTAAGCTTGTCCGCCTTCCACAACAAAGGTCGGAAAGACGATCATTACTGCAAGCATGAGTGGAACTGCAACCTTAGTAGCTGTCCTAAGAAAACGCCTGCGACTACGCTGGCTACCTGCAGAAATATTCCTTGCTGCAAATTCATAGGCAAAGACAATCATTGCCGCTACCGCGACTCCTGCGTACGGAAGATCAAGCCAAAAGTATCTCACAAACGGCGCGGGAGATATGACTATCAGAACCGACGGGATAAGAATAAAAACAACTAGGGCGCGCTTCTCCTTTAGGGTAAAAGCCCACAATAATGCAAGGCTCGGCGCGACGAGAGTAAGATTCAGCGGATACAAGCTCGCATACGTGACCAAGTGTTCCAGAAAACTAGGAAGATTGTTGGTCGAATGCGTCGGGTCTACTAACGAGTATGATACTCCTTTCAAGATTACCATGGCAGTGCTCGAAAAGTGTTCGGCTGGGAAGATGTTGTTGAAGTACGGGTATACCGGGTCATGCAATAGTATAGAGTTTCGAACGTAGGGGGCAGCGCCAACTATTGCTGTGGAAAGAAATGTGAGGCTGAAATTTCTTAAAACTGAGGGATTCACACTTCTCAAATTTGGAGCAAATCTAGCAAGTGAAAGCAGACCTAGTGGTACTATGAAGTATAATGCTTGGTAGCTCGTCAGGCAGGCAGCGCCGAACGCGATTCCTGCTCCCAAGAAGTAATACCGCTTTTTGTTATCGATCAGTGCGTTGACGAAGAAGAGGAAACCTAAGGAAACAAAAAACGTGACGCTAGTTTCATCTGTCGTCTGAAAACCGTAGGAGGCAAACGAGGGAACAACTGCAACAAGAAATGCGGCGACGAGTCCGACTTTTCTGCTCGCTAACCTTCTGCCAATAAGATATGTTGTGAGCGCACAAAGGAGCCACATCGTAGGGGTAAAAGCCCGAAGGTATACGTCCTGAACGTTTCCAATTGCCAAATAATAGAACGTGCCAATGTAAGAGAAGAGCAACGGATAGTTGGAACTCAGTCCCAGGCCGACGCCAACTCCGTCGATCAAAGGCATTCCATGATTGTAAAATGCAACCGATGCGGCGCTCGCCTGATATATCAGCGCATCTGTTTCGGCCACAGGAAACATTATTGCGTTGTAGTAAATGAAAATGGAGATTACCCCTATTGCGCTAAATCCAGCTATTTCGAAACTCTTGTATTCTGAGAAGCCGCTGAACTTCCAAAATGAAAAGGCATTCTTGAACCAACGCAGTAGACCATCGCCTGCCTTGAGTCTGCATCTCTGTATCGCCAGAACGCAAGTTAAAAATCCCGCAAGAGAAATTTCGACGTTTGCAAGATTCAACAGATGAATGTCCGAGAACATTGTTATGATAAGACCCGTTATACAAAAACCAAAACCAAGTGCGGCTATTTTGAGGAAGAGTTTTGTATTGTAGACATCATCTTCCACCGGGAAGATCGCTCTAGCGAAGATCGTTCCAACAATAATGATTTCGATGGTCGCAAAAGCGGCTTGGACTATTCCATCAAAACGAATTGGACTATAATTGAACCTGACGGGTTCAAAAAGCTGAGAGAAAGTGGAGACAAACTTCCAATTCTCAGCTATCGCATAAGCTAGCGTTGCGATGAGAATTATGATGATTGATACAGATAGGACGGCGTACGTCAGATTGCCTTCTTTCCTCATTATGGCTCGCGTTGTTGCTACCTCTAATCTGCTCGGTCCTTCGACATCATCATCCTTGTAGCCGCTATCCACAGGTGTCGCCTCCTTATTCCTTTCACGCTCGTTCTTTGTATGTTCCACCAGTAAAAACGATCATTTTGCTTCCTGTATCATGGGAACTAATACTCTATTTCTCGAGTCTTCTCCGCTTACCTTATCGAAGGAGAGAGCCTTTTCTTCACCTTGTTTTACTTCGACGCGATCTCTGAGAACGTCTACTACTTCTACTATATTCGAGCCAAGTCCTCGTAAGTGCTCCCAGCTCATTCTTGATAATTTCAGGCATAACCTTGATGTCGTAAATGTTGCTTTTCGCTTTCTTCGCTTGATACGTGTAAGACCATTCTCGGCACCTATAATTGATCGGGATTTCACAAAAATTGTATCCCTCTTTGCTCGCTCTCGCTGTAAATTCAAGCCAAAAATTGTGTTCAGAGAATCTGACCTTTGAAGCGATTGCTTTTGCAGCGCTGACGTCCATTACTCGAAATGCGCTTGTGACATCATTGCATTGAGGGTTGAACAGAATTCGTTCTAAGATTCTCAAGCCAGTTGATAGAAATATCCTATACGGAGGTTCCGTCCTGTTTACTCTCCTTGCTGATACTATGCACAATCTAGCGAGCTTTTCATCTCTAGTGATTGCTCCGTCTATCACGGCATCCCATAGCTTAAAAAAATCGTTCGGATCATATTGTCCGTCGGAATCCATGAATAGCAGGTACTCAAACTCATCTTCATCGATGCTCACCAATGCATCTCGGACAGCCTTGGAATAGCCCTTCCGCTCCTCATCGTCATGGGGTCTGATCCAATCATATTTGAGGGATAACCGCTTGATCACCTCCTTCGTGTTATCTCTGCTTCCATCTTCGAAAATAAAGAGTAGGGCATTAGGCAGGAATCGCATTAACTTTCTCGCTATTTCCGAGACTGTGAATTCTATGGTGGCGCCTTCGTTACAAACGGGCATCACTATTGCGATTTTCTCGTCTATAATATTCCTGTGGGAGGCATCACACTCTGCACGACATGTTGTTATCGTCGTTGCAATCGATTTAGTTAGCATGCCTTATCCCTTTCGTTCATTCGGAACAGCACGAAGCACTTTTTTCGATAGGTTTCCATTTGGCTCGGCCTACCGTTTTTCTTCTCCGGCAAGGTTTGCGTTTGAGTCACTCAGAAGCATATTGAAAAACTGTGTCTCCAGCTGTTTGCTCCCTATCTGTGGGTGAACCATCGGCATCCTTTCCACTAACGAACTTTCGTTAACGTACCCAGTTTGTGGGTGCGTTTTGACGTACCAGTATACGGTACGCCTCAATCCATCCATGAGGGCTACCTTCGGCTTCCACCCAAGCAGCTCTTGGGCTCTTCTAATATCGAGCGCCCTGTTTGCAACTCCAACAGGTTTCATCATGTCGTACACAATTCTTGGGCGGTAGCCAATGATATCATTGATAATTGTAGCCACCTCCTTCAGCTTGAACCTTTGACCCGTGCCCAAATTGATTGGCGTTCCATCGCTGATCTTTTCTGCTGCGAGAAGCGTCCCTTCAACAATGTCGCTCACGTAGGTAAAGTCCCTGGACTGTTCGCCGTTCCCCCATACGACGAAGGGATTCATGCGCTCGTGCGCTTTATGGATGAGAGCAACTATGGAATGAGTCTCGTTCTCCCTTTCCCCGTATGCGGTTACAAACCTGAGGACGGCTCCCCTCAATCCATACTGCTTTATGAAAGCATTGAGCTGAACTTCAGCCATCAACTTTGCCCAACCGTATTCGAGATCAGCACCCAGGGGGCCAGACAGTTTAGCAGCGTCGCTGTCGGCTTCCGTTAGCAAGTAGTCTGAGCCGAAGTTCTCTTGGAG
Source organism: Nitrososphaerales archaeon (assembly GCA_050749505.1). Lineage (GTDB taxonomy): Archaea > Thermoproteota > Nitrososphaeria > Nitrososphaerales > CADDZS01 > DATLTL01. The sequence goes on along the minus strand of JBOGRL010000040.1, from coordinate 2,427 downwards.
ACGTGGAGGGTAAACACATGCAGAGCTTGCAAATACCACCTTGTCAACTCCCGCCAAATACGCCGATTTGAACACGTTGTGATCGATCGAAAAGTTAGAGCATACGTCAGCCGGGTGCGAATCGATATACCCTCTTCCGCCATGGGTTGCCGCAAGGTGGAACACTATTTCGTTGCCACGGAAGTCAGAAACAATGCGATCGATGGTAGAACATTCTAGATCGATGTTTAGAAACTTGATGTTGGGGCTTCGCGAAAGATTCTGGACCGTACCACTGCTCAAGTTATCAAAGACCGTCACGATTGCTCCTCTCGCGCATAGTCGGTCTACTAAGTGGCTACCGATGAAACTGGCGCCACCGGTTACAATTACGTTTCTCTCCTTCCAATTCATTTCGTTCGTCACTTGTACTTACTTTTTGTCGCAGCAGACATGCTATTAACGACCATTGCTCTCCTCGGTAGTAAGAGACTCTGACAACATTGCACGACCGTTGAGTTTTCTGTGGTGTATGAGCAAAAATGCTACTGCTACCAAGGATAATATTACGACGGCGCTGAGAGCTGACCAGAATGTCAGACCAGAATATTGTGACTGTTGACTTGGAGTTGTTAGGGCAAACAGTGACAGACCCGGCGATACCGCTTGGAAATAGGCATCTTGCCCATTCGTACCCAGGACCTGAGTGGTTAGCTTCCCCCAGGATCCCCCAGCATTTCGTTGAAGGATCAATGAATCCAGCGAAACTGATTGAGGCCCTGCACTCCTGATCGTGCTCAGAGGTACTTTGAAATCAATTGTAACAGAGTTAATCGACGTATCCAAGTTTGAATCAGGATTGAACTGAAGAATCAAGAGTACCTTACCACTCGGATTGGAAAAACCTGGAGGAAAATTTGCGAGTTGAAGAATCTGGATGTTAATGTAGGTGAGCGGGGAAGATGCGTTTAGAGCAATATAGGTCACCGTAGATGTCGGATTGCTCTGTGAAATATTATCCTCTACGACTGTCGATGGTGGAATAGCAATCGAAATTGATGTGCTGCTGATTATCAAGTTGCTTGATGGCGCGGGAGTCGGAGGATACCCGCCAGTAGCGTTAGCACATACTATGACAGGATACGAAAAAGACAGCACCAAACAGGTAGATAACAGTGCCGAAAGTATTGTCTTTGCCGAAACCACAGACAAGCCAAAAGGCAAAGAAGCATTGGTCTAATATATAGAAAGCTGAAGACTGATTCTAGGGTTCCAGTTTTTCTTTCTTTGTCTTTGATAATGTCTCCTGCTTCTTTTGCTTAATGTAAGATTCTTGAATCCTAAATCATCATTTTGACCTGATAGGACAGAAATATTTGGCAGTTTAACATTATTTGGTACTAGTATCTTGGCACCTGACCTAAGGTCTTGCTTTGAAATTAACTAGGATAGCTACATTATGCTCTAAGTAGAGCAAAAACAGATTGCCTCCTCGGTTTTCGCTTAATGAAATTATTCAACTCAAAGGTGCCAGTTGTCGGAATCTCGATTTTCCTTCTGTGCTTCGGAACGCTGAACTTGACGACTACGACAAGCTTCGGACAAAGCGGCCAGCAGGTCGTAAGTTTTTCGCAGCCCGTTAACCTCAGCAACGACAATAATCAAGCGGAGTTTCCGTGGGTTGCAACTTCTGGAAGCAATGTCTATGTAGCTTGGACGGAGGCTTCGCACGGCATTTATTTCAGGTCTAGTTCCAACTACGGAGCCGCTTGGAACCCGGCTATAAAACTCAGTCCGAGCGGCACTGCGGCCTATCCAGTGATCGCTCTCAACGGCAGCTTCGTGTATGTTGTTTGGTCGCAGAGCCTCACCAGCGGCGGAAACAGTGTGGTCTATATCGATACAAGCAGCAATTATGGAGCAACCTTTAGCAGCGCAGCAACACCGCTTAGCCCTGCGACGGCGAATTCAAACATTCCGTACGTTGCGGAATATGGTTCAAACGTATATGTGATATGGCACGAGGTCTCGAGTGGTTCGCAATCTGTGAGGGTAACTTCAAGCAACAACAACGGCCAGACATGGCCTCGGTCTCCATCAGAGCTTGCGACGAGCGGCGATGAACCGCAGATTGCCGCGTGGGGAGATTACGTTTATGCAACGTGGGACAGAGGAGGGGCGTGGTTTGATGTCAGTAGCAACAACGGCCAGAGTTGGCTGAGCAAATCTGTCAATCTCAACTCACCGAACGCAGGACTTCAGCGCGAGCCCTGGATTTCAGCATCCGGTTCGAACGTCTACGTTACTTGGAATGACAACTCTGGTTTCGGCTCTGCAAGCTCTAGTAATTACAATGCCTATATTCGCGTAAGCAACAATAACGGCAAGACTTGGACTCCAAAGACAAATCTTTTCCCTGGCGGAACTTCAGACTGGGAGGTTCAGAGC
>JBOGRL010000039.1:0-5018 GCA_050749505.1 Nitrososphaerales archaeon | reverse complement strand
ATTTTGAACAGGTAGTTTTCCATACACCCTTGAGGAAAATTTAGGTTTTGATTGTCGTCACCCTTTCGGTTGTTGCCTACGGCTTTCTTGGCTTCATACATCAATAACTTCGTTATTGAATTGATGTGCGGTGGAATCGGTTGCTGCGTTTTAGCAGCAACAAAGAACTTGGCGACTTCGAGTCTGTGATTCAGCCAGCAATAGTATTGAGCAAGTCTCAACTCGGAATAGTTGCCAAACTGAAGCGGCAACATCTGATAAAGCGGGCTCGAATCCCAATCTAGTCTTACCAGTGTGACTCCATTTGCTGCCATCCAGTATTCGCTCTCTAGTGAGAGCGAGCCATATCTCGCTGCTTCTATGACAATCAGTTTAGGACAATGTTCATCTCTTGGAACGAGTTCAGCAATTAGTTTGTTGTTACCCCATATCTGCATGTTCGAGTCCTTTACTCTGAAATTGAGATTGAGGTATCTGAGAAGAAGTGGATTCAGTTCGGCTTCGCCTCACTGTTGCTCCGCTGTTCTAGGAGTCTTAGTATCACGTGTTCTAGAGTCTCATCTGGTATCAACTTCGCCTCTTCGAGACGACGCACCGTAGACTTTGACACCTTAATAGATGTCCTGACAGACTTGGGCATGTCGTAGTATACCGCATCTCCCCTATTAAGGTCTATCTAAGCAATAACCATTGCCGCAGGCTTGTCGGTGACGACGACGACTCAGACGGCGGAAAACTACAGAGAGCGCCGGAGGTGGGATTTGAACCCACATGCCCCAAAGGGGCGCCGCGTATCTTGTAAGCCCTCTGATTTTCTTCTTCCTCGTCTTTCTGCAAAAGGGGAAGGAGGATCTCGAGCGCGGTGAGCGACCAGATTGCTCAACCCCGGCTTGGCAAATTCCCGAATCAGTCCAGATTTCACAATTAAAAGGAATCCTGTTAAATCTTATTGCAGTGGGAGAGCCGGGAAAAATCCCTCAGACTCCTTGAAAGCAGCTGATGCACTCGACCAGCCAGTTATTCTGATCGCATGCGGTCATTGCAACGCTGAGCACGATTCTGCATAAGCGAGCTACATGAAGCGTCTCCTATGATGTTTCTTTGTGTTGGAGCGAATTGAGGTTAAAGCGATCCCTTATCGATAGAGAACCCTCATTCTGAAAAATACTCCTGCTTTCAAACTCCTTGTCGTAAAAAATTCAGAATCCTGGTGTTCTTCCATCTAAACGTGATCTTTTTGTTCAATCTGCCTTTCAACGAACTCATCTAGTCTAGAATCAACGAATACGAAATCCTTCATCATCATATTCATTCCCACTTACCTCACGCCCTCCAAATGCTTGATCCAACCGTTCAACTCATCGGCTTCGTTGAGAATATCGACGCATGATGAAATCATGAAAAGGTCTCTCACGGAAATATACGCGAAATCAATCCTGCCAACCCTCTTCTGCACGAGCATATCAATTCCTGCCCTCGGAGCACAAGATCCCAAAAGAGCATATCAATCTCTTGGATTCCTTGACGTTTCGGACGGTTATCAGGAATTCGACGCTGCTCTCCGGCATGAGCTTTAGACGCCTGCTGACAGTGCGATGAGAGGCTCCTACCTCGACTGCGTAATCCAAAGTGCCCTTTTTCGGACGACCGATCAGTCACATTGACCGGCAATACCACTATGGAAGGCTAGTCATCTAAATTATTTTTTTGGCGCGAGTCCGAGGTCAAAAAATTGAAGATGATTGCTTCAAATGATTATTCAACCTCTAGTTGATGAAGATATTAAGGCGGGTCAAAAGCAGAGCAGCGCAGTTACGATTTCTTCATTTGACTAACGCAACAAGAAGAGAGAACCGATCGCGCCACGAATGCTAGCCCGTCTTACTGCTCTCAAGAAATCTCAGGAGTTTTGCTCCAACAGGGCTGCCGAGACCCGTGCAGGCATCCCAGCCGGGCTTAGCATCGTACTTCCCGTTATTTCCGCTCGTGACATCGTGGAATGTTCCATTAGTAGAAGCCAGTTTCTCATAGAAGCGCGGATTTATGAATCCAAGCGAACTGCCGAGCTTCTGATTCATCAGGGCAATCAACGACGCCCACAGAGGTGCAACCGCGCTCGTTCCGCCAAATATCGTAGATTGACCATCGACACGTACGACGTAGCCTGTAGAGGGAGCTGCATCACCGCTGACATCGGGAACTCCGCGACCGGCGCGCCCTTCAGTGCTAGGCGGGACACCGGAGTTACTCTGCCAGGTTGGGAGGGAAAAAAAGGCACTCACGCCGCCTCCCGTTGCCCCTCCGCCTTGAGATTCGTCGTTCCAAACTGTTTCGCTTTTTATCACTGAGTATCCGACTGCGGTTAGTCTGGTTCCTCCGCAACTCAGCGCATATGGACAAGAAGCAGGAAAGTCAACGTGTGGCAGACCGTCGGTTTCTCCGTCAGAAGATCCTCCGTCTCCCGAAGCAACACAAATTGTCACTCCGAGTGTTGCCGCATCTTGAAAGGCCTGGCTTAACGAATGCATGGCTTGTGCAGTCCAATTGTTTTCTCCGCTCCCCCAGCTGATCGAGATCACAGACGGCTTATTTTGCAAGTCGTGAACGGCAGCCGTCACGGCGTCGAAAAAACCTCTATCGGTATTGGGAGCAAAGTATACTGCAAGTTTTGCCCCTGATGCAATGCTACCCGCTACCTCGATGTCCAACATGACTTCCCCGTCTGGACCGTTTGGGTCTCCGGTAGGCGAGTTTGAGCCGCCGTCCACCGACACTATAGCAATCTTTGGAACCTCGATGCCCATGCTGCTGAAGTATGTTGCGAGATCTCGGGATTCAAAGCCGCCGCCCAGTTCGATAATGCCTATGCACTGTCCATCCCCGTTCAGTCCGTTCGGATAGTCGTAGAGCTTTGCAATCTCGGGCGGTGTGAAAGAAGATGCTGGTGCCTGACCCGGAAGCAAAGGCCGGAAATGCGTCCTCGCGTGCGGGCGGTTGTCCAATCCCAGCACGGCCTGAATCACAGGAGCAAGCTCAGTTGGGACGAATACTGGCCCCTCTCTTCCACGAAATACGTTTCCCGAGGAGTGTTTGTACATCCTGAGCTCAACGCCAAAAGCACTGGACAGCTGAGCTATCGTTCCCGAGACTACAACGCTTCTTTTCGGACCACTTGCCTCCATTATTTCTATTCCGTGCCTGCGTGCAAAATTTTGCACCATATCCATGTCTTCGCTTGCTGCTCCATGTGCGCCAGCGGCGAATTCTTCCCGAGAGAAGTAGATTCGGTGCCTTGGTTCCAAGCTGCTTATTTCATCAGCAAGCGCAGCCGTGGATGGATTTTGCCTCAAAATTATGGTGACCTCGATCCTCTCCTCCGGATTCGCAAGACCAATTTGCCGCGCTCCACGAGGGATAGATTTTTCGCTTCCGACGATCGGAGTCCTTTGGTTCGTGCCTGACAAGGTGGAGAATACGCGATTTAGATCCCGAACCTCTTCCAATTTATCTTTAGTGTAAAAGAATCTGAGAGCGAGGTGGACTCGAGAATCTACGCCTGAAACAGGGATATTTCTGGAGCGACGAAGAAGCTGAAGAGCAGAACCAGGAAAACAAACAGCGTTATGAGAATAAACGGTTTGTCCTTTTCAAGTGAGAACAGCACAAGCGAAGCAAATACCCTGAAGACGGGTGTGGCTAGGAGAACCAAAATGCCCAGTTCAATGACTGCGAACGGTTTCAATTGCGGGAGTCCCGCGGCGAGAGAAAAAAGACTACTCGGATAATCACCATGAGGGATTGAATTTGCTTTGTATGTCAAGATACAGCTCAATGAATCTGCTGAATTATCGCAGCCGTAGCCCGTTGAAGCAGTTACTGCCATCAAGATTAGACCTGTGACTACTATGGCCGTGCTAAGCAGCACGCCATAAAGCAAAGTATTGCCTAGAAAATTTTGCATTCGGGCGAATCTCTTGCTGTCATCATAGGATTTGCCGTGTTTGCTGCTTGGTGCGTCTTTTTCTTTCAAAACTCAAAATTCCCTCCTCTCTAGGCGAACACCCCAAACGCCTTTGCAATCATCTCAATTGCGATGCCGAACAGTACTACTATGAAAACCATCCTTATCGTCGTGTTTCTTGCCTTGACGAGTACCTTTGTCCCGATTTTTGCCCCGCCAAGGATTCCGAGTACGACAGGGGCCACGATGAACGGATTGACATCGCCTCTGACAAAGTAGATTCCGGCACTAGCCGCGGCGGTCACTCCAATCATGAAGTTGCTGGTAGTGGTCGATACTTTCATCGGAAGCCTCATAGCGTTTTCCATTCCGAGCACTTTGAACGCCCCGCTTCCTATCCCCAAGAGTCCGGAAAGCAGACCCGCGATATACATTATTACGAGTGCAGTGGGGCTCCCCTTGACGTTGTAGACGACATCCTGCCCGAGCCTCTTGTCAGGGTAAGACGAGTAAAGTTTGAGTTTCTTTGACCAGTTATCATTTTCGATACTCTTTGGAAGTTCTTCGCCTCTCTTCCTCAAAAGCGGAACTGCTGATATGAGGAGCACTGCGCCAAAAATTCCGAAGAGCACTGCTGAATTTACGTACGCGGCTATGGCCGCGCCTGTGATAGCGCCGATAGTTGTCCCGATCTCAAGAAACATGCCCACGCGGATGTTTGTAATCCTATCCTTGACATAGGAGGCCGCTCCTCCACTCGAGGTAGCTATGATTGCGACGATGCTCGCGCCGATTGCGAGATGAATGTCCACGCCGAAGATTAACGTGAGCACGGGGGTAACAAGCAGGCCACCGCCGATCCCCACTAACGACCCGATTATCCCCGCCGCAAGTGAGGTGAGAAGCATAAAGAGGAGGAAAAAAAGCGGAGCCGTCCAGAATCACGTATTCCTGAGGTCTAGTTTTTCAAATTCCTTTTAACGTTTGTATCTTGCCGGATTGAGGATTCGCTGTAAACTCGGCTGAAATTTTTACGAGAACAACAGGGCTGTGGGAC
>JBOGRL010000038.1:0-3227 GCA_050749505.1 Nitrososphaerales archaeon | reverse complement strand
AGACGACGAGCGATGGTTCCGAGTAACCTTTGTAGTTTTTTGGTTTGCCAGACATATTGAGTTTCGTCTTCTCTCTGCCTGGAGAGGCGATCAGTTTCGCTTTTATATCAGTCGATTTTTCTCGCTTCCAGAAAAATCGCGTAATTCCGCTCAATGGACAAAAAATCTCAAATGAAGTCAGAAGAAGTGCTACCCATGTCGCGACTCCCAGCGTTAAGAATCAGAAGCCAATTTGTAAATTGACTCCACTTTTTGAGCCACAACACCCCAATCGAGGGATTCTGCGAACATCCTTCCAGCGCGGCCCATCGCAATTCTCTTTTCATCATCATAGAGTAATATCTCGATCGCGCGTGCCAGCTCATCGACATTATTTGGTTCGACCAACAGCCCATTTTCACTGTCCTTGATGACTTCGGGAATTCCGCCCACTCGCGATCCTATCACAGCCTTGCCAACAGCCATCGCCTCGAGCAAGACCAGTCCAAACCCCTCAGAAGAATCCCTGCTCGGGAGTATTGCAAAATCACAGGCGGCGTAGTACTCTGGCAGAATCTTGTCATCGACCCTACCAGCGAAAAACACACTTGAACTCAAACCGAGGTCGGCGACCAAGGACCTGTAGTGTTCAATCATGTTTCCCCCGCCAACAATCAGGAGCTTTGCATCGTTTCTACTTCTTTGATTCATGATAACAGTCTTGAATGCCTTGATCAGGTTGTCTACGCCCTTATACGCGTGCCAAGTTGTCAACGCGCCGACGAACAGCGCAACCTTGCTGCTTTGATCCAGGCCAAATCTTTTCCGTATTGACTGTCCATTAACTCTGCTGTTGAATACAGCCGTATCAACTCCATTCGGTATGACGACAACATTGTGCGCGTATCGCCTTAAGATCTTTGAATCCTTGGAATAAATCTTGGTCGTCGCGATGATTTTTTTGTAAATATCAAGGTATGACCCGGCGATAAGATCGTGCAGGTTGACAAGTACGCCCGCGGCAGAAGTGACCCGAGGGAGATCATTGTGCCAGGTCAGTACCGCGCGAGTGTTCTTCGCGGAAGCGATCCACGCGGATATGCCCGCAAGATAGGGGCTCGGAAAATTCGCGTGGATCACATCATACCTTGTAGCAATCATCTTGGGCGGAAATAAAACAATCGGAGTGCCGTAAAATGTCGCCGGCGTGCGCATCCTCACTAGATGCACCCCGTCAACAAAACTCTCGCCTGCTTTGAGCGGCCTATCCGAACAATAGACAGTTACATCATGTCCCCTCTTTACTAGGTTCTTCGCCAGATTGCTGGTATAGGTCTCCGCGCCCCCTATCCACGGCGGATAAAAACTATTCACCAGGCAAATTTTCAAATGAAGATGCAAACAGATGCGAAAAACTGCGGGACTTTTATGTTTGGTTCGCGCATATACTCGGCAGATTCACGGAGCGCGAGAAACACTCATCTGGCCAAGAACCCGTTCATGAACCACCGTGAAACTAGGCGGATAATCATCTCATCACAAAGTAGTGCCTACGCGCGGAACTATGGCCAGAAAAATCAGCATGGACCATGGGCCTCGTGGGAGATAAGCGAGGCGACTCTCAAACAGACAGGGAAGAGGGGAAAAAGCTCTTTAATACCTGAACATTCTAACCCTCTTCCATCGGAGCAAATCGCATGGCAATAGACGATCCAATTGTATGGATTCTCATAGTAGTCGTTGTGCTGATTCTCTTTGGAGCTAGCCGAATACCCAAGTTCGCGAAAGCCTTGGGCGAAGCAAGAAGGGAATTTAGCAAAGGGTCGCAAGGTGACACGTCTCCCGTTCCGCAAGCAGCTCCCCCTGTTCCGGCAGCAGCAGCTCCGAGCCAGCCCGCAATGTCGCAGGTCTTGACACCGGATGATCCTCTGTACATGGCAGCCCAGAACGAAGGAATCGACATTAGGGGAAAGACTAAATCGGAAATTGCAACAGAGCTGGCCTGGAAGTTGAGCAAAAAGCAGCCGTAGCTACCACCGGTCATTCATTGCTCTAACCAGACCCCCCTGCGGTCCAGGTTTGCATTAGTGCAAACTTCTACGCCTCATCTCTGGTTGACAATTATCACACTTCTTAAATTCTGGAGGCTGGATTTGCAAAGCGTATAGACTTTGAGCAACGCAGCATCACACAGAGAAGCAAGCACGCTACCCACAGATTCGAAAATTTTCCCCGTCAACAAGTACTTCGACTTTCATAAAGAATCACTCTCAAATATCGAAGAATTTTGGTCGAAGGTAGCCTCTCAAAATATTTACTGGTTCAAGACCTGGGACAGGGTCCTGGATTGGAACCCACCGTTTGCAAAATGGTTTGTGGGGGGAAGGCTGAATGTTTCTTCTAATTGCCTGGACAGGCATGTCGTCAACTCGTCAAACCGGAACAAGATTGCCTATTACTGGGAGGGCGAGCGCGGAGAAAGGAGAGGAATATCCTACCAGGACCTCTACCTGGAAGTGAACAAATTCGCCGCTGTACTAAGACGGCTCGGAATCTCAAAGGACAAACGCGTCACTATATATCTCCCAATGATCCCTGAGCTCCCGGTTGCCATGCTTGCCTGCGCGAGGCTGGGTGCTCCATTCAACGTTGTGTTTTCAGGGTTCAGCGCCCAGGCGTTGTCGGACAGAATGAATGATTCGGAATCATCTCTGCTCATCACCGCCGATGGTGGGTTTCGGCGCGGGCGCATAATCCCGCTCAAGGAGATTGCAGACGAGGCTCTTGCAATGTCGCCCCAGGTCAAGCACGTCATAGTCTACAAAAGGACCGGGGAGGAGATCTCATTGAAACAAGGCCGGGATCTTTGGTGGCACGATTTGGTATCGGGTGTCGGAAGAGAGTATGTCAAACCGGAAGAGCTAGAATCGTCGCACCCTCTGTATCTTCTTTACAGCTCTGGAACTACTGGAAAGCCGAAGGCTATCGTGCACGGAACGGGAGGCTATCTGACGTTTGTAAACGCGACCACCAAGTGGGTTTTTGATCCAAAGCCCCAAGACGTCTACTGGTGCGCTGCGGATATAGGATGGGTGACGGGGCACAGCTACATTGTTTTCGGCCCCCTTTCATTGGGCATGACATCAGTTCTCTTTGAAGGGGCGCCCGATTATCCGCAGAATGACAGACTATGGGAGATGGTAGAGCGCTACGGGGTGAACATACTGTACACCTCTCCCACTGCACTC
>JBOGRL010000037.1:0-1900 GCA_050749505.1 Nitrososphaerales archaeon | reverse complement strand
CTCTCACAGTGTTACCCACGAATTATGACAAATTGATAGGTAGGTCAGAACTAGGCCTTAGGCCTTTCGGTCGGGAAACGAATAGTGCAACAAGGCACATTTCTTGGTTCTTTCTGACCGCTTTTATGGCATAGGCAACCTTCTTCAGGAAGACTTGGTCGAGGCGGGAAGCTCTCCCAGCAGTTGCGTTCTCATTTTTAATCGGATCAGACTGTCGATATGCTTGTGGACATACCCTCTGTACTGCATGAGCGTTTCCCTTACAACCCACTCCTCGTTTTCATCAATAGAGTCTAACACTTCATCCAGCCTCATCATGCAGACCTTCAGTGAGGCGATGTACTTGTTGAACGCGCGATCAAGAGCATGCTGACGAACATCTCGCGTGGAATAATAATATGTTGAGTCGTCTTCTTCTTGTTGCTGCCGCTGCTCCGCCAGCAGATTTCTATTCTCCTTTTCTCCAATACTATGCGAGCTCATGCTGTGCCTGATAATGCGCCTGACCTCGCTACCAGTCTTTACCTTCTTCTCGATGATAAGTTCCGTTAGAGCTTCCGTATGTTCGTCATCACTTCCAAGCGATAGGAGCTCCTGTGCCATTCCGAGTTTTGCGCCGCGCAAAAGCAATTGTTCCTGGACCTTCTTTGGGAGTTTCAAGAGTGCAATCCTTCTGCTCACATACGAGGGGCTCTTACCTATCCTCCTCGAAAGTTCCGATGCGCTACCATAGCCGTATTCATCCACATATCTCTCGAATGCCTTGGCTTCTTCTAGCGGGTCAAGAGTCTTGCGCTGGAGATTCTCTACGAGAGATGCTTCATAGGCCTCCCTGTCGTCAAACTCCGCCACGTAGCACGGAATCCTCTTGATCTTCAGCCTCTTGCAGGCTTCGAATCTTCTATTCCCAGCAACGACCTCGAAGAACCTTCCATTATCTCTCGGTCGTACTACAATGGGACAGAGCAGACCTTTCTCGATTACAGATGATGATAGTTCGTCTATGTCATGAAGCTCGCTCCTCAGGGGGCGGCGCGACCTGTGGATCTTGCCTGAATCAATGTCCTCAACGAAACCCTGCGTAATCATAGCTCCAGGGCTCATGGGTTGGGGAAGTAGAGAGGGAATGATATGCATTTCCTTTTTCTCAGATTTCTCTGTGGTACAGGCCATATTTTCGGCCTCGTCAGCATTGCGGAAAACAGTGCGTGGTGAGTAGGATGACGGATCCGCAATCCAGAAAGGTTCACCCAAAACTCATTGGTGATGGCGACATGCTCCAAAAAAATTACATTGTCTCAAAACGTGCTGCGTGTGTCATCGATGGTACGTCAGGTACGCGCTGGCCCTGGCGGCTCATGGCATCTGCGCAGGCTCGGCCCGCTGCCATTGCCCCCTTGAAACAATACGCGATGCAAAGACTGCGTAGCAAAAAAATTCGCGGCCAGGCAACGACTGATCAGCTCGGTGATGGATGATCTTCGCCGAATTCCTGTTTGTCGATAGTCTCTGATCGTACCTGCAAAGAATAGGCTCAGGCTGGAAAAGGAAACCAACCTAGACTGTCGTCGAAAAGCAATAGCAAACGCGAAGAGATGGTCCGCGCAAGAAAGCATAAAATCTTTTACTCCATTCGGCTCAAGCAGACTACGAGTTCGGGGCGGTGATTTCTTCCAGAATTGAGCTCGATTCAAGACAACCTGTCAAAGGCATACGTGTTCTGGATAGCAATGTTGATGTTCGGGCTTCCTCTGCTCAGCTCGTTCTATCCAATAATTTACACCCCTGGCTCTGGTGTAAGAGTGCTCATTCCGTACATCTTGGTATCGGTAATTATTGGTTTAATCTTTCTTACTAAGCATCCTCAATTCAGACACGGAAAAGAGGACGCAATCAGAAG